>WFQV01000112.1 GCA_015486905.1 Melioribacteraceae bacterium
TCCGTTTTCTATCCCATCCCCAATCACCGGCAATCATAATTCATCATGAAAATCTGCGTCCCATTACTCGTCATTCATTCGGTCTTAGTTTAGAGGTTTAGTTCGCCTTCGGCGGTTTAGAAGTTTAGAAGCACTTAGATAGAACAGATAATTCTTAATTCTTAATTCTTAATTGAATAATCCGTTTTCTATCCCATCCCCAATCAGCGGCAATCATAATTCATCATGAAAATCTGCGTCCTATTACTCGTCATTCATTCGGTCTTAGTTTAGAGGTTTAGTTCGCCTTCGGCGGTTTAGAAGTTTAGAGTTTCAAAGGCACAAAGGTGCAGAGGTATGGTTTGATGAATGGATTGTCCGCCTTCTCCCGACAAGTCGGGATTCGGCGCGACAGGTCCGCCTTCGTCTGCGCTGCCCTTGACTTCGGCGCGACAGGTTGGTTGAGGTTTTTCAGTTCTTCTTTGTAGTTAAGGGCGAAGCCCGATAAAAAACATCGGGGTAAGCAGGGCAGGCAGGTTTAAAATTCAACATTTCTCTCCAAACCCTTCATCTCAAGATTTACTATATTTGCAATTGGATTTTTAAGGAAAAGGATGACGGAAAAATACGAAGCTGTAATAGGACTTGAGGTTCACGCGCAGCTATTGACCGAGACGAAACTTTTTTGCAGCTGTTCAAATAAGTTCGGTGACCCGCCGAACACAAACGTTTGCCCCGTTTGCTTGGGGCACCCGGGTGCATTGCCCGTGCTGAACAAGAAGGCAGTTGAATTTGCAGTCTTAATGGGCTTGGCGGTAAATTGCAAAATAAACAAAAAGTCCGTCTTCGCAAGGAAGAATTACTTTTATCCCGATTTACCCAAGGGTTACCAAATTTCACAATTCGAAGAGCCCCTATGCGAATCCGGCTTTGTTGAAATAAAAAGCCACGCAGGTAAAAATAAAGTGCGAATTAAAAGAATTCACATCGAGGAAGACGCCGGTAAGTTAATCCACGATAGGGGTGGAAATTCGCTGGTGGATTTCAACCGTTCAGGCACACCCCTTATTGAAATAGTAAGCGAGCCCGACATACGCACACCCGAAGAAGCAAGCGAATATCTTAAAACTTTACGCACAATTTTAACCTACCTCGGAATTTGTGACGGCAACATGGAGGAAGGCTCTCTGCGCTGCGATGCCAATATTTCCGTGCGGTTAAAAGGCGCCGAGAAGCTCGGTACAAGGACAGAAGTGAAAAATATGAATTCATTCAAAAATGTTGAGAAAGCTCTTCGTTTCGAAATTGAACGTCAAGCTGAAATTCTTGACGATGGCGGAGAGATTGTGCAGGAAACACTGCTTTGGGACGCCGACAACAACGAAGCACGTTCAATGCGCGGCAAAGAAGAAAGCCATGATTACCGCTACTTCCCCGAGCCGGATTTAATCCCGCTTAAAATTTCGGACGAATGGATTGAGAAAATAAAAGACACAATGCCTGAACTCCACTTTAAAAGAAAAGAAAGATTTTTAAAAGAATACTTACTGCCTGAATACGATGCGGAGGTTCTAACGTCCGAAAAAGCACTGGCGGATTATTTTGAGAAAGCAGTAACAAATTCAACGGACTATAAAGCCGTAAGCAATTGGATTATGAGTGAAGTGCTGAAGGTTTGCAACCAAGAAAAAATTTCAATTCAAGCGTTTCCGATTCCGCCCGAAAATTTGGGCGAGCTTATTGCGCTTATTTCCAAAGGCAAAATTTCAGGCAAAATTGCAAAAGACGTTTTCGAAGAAATGCTGCACTCTCCGAAATCACCCGGCCAAATTGTTGAAGAAAAAAATCTTGCTCAAATAAGTGACTCGTCGGAAATTCAAAAAGCGGTTGAAAAAATCATTAATAATTTCCCCGCTCAAGTAGAACAGTTCAAAACCGGCAAGGAAAAAGTGTTGGGCTTTTTGGTGGGACAAGTAATGCGGGAAACAAAGGGGAAAGCAAATCCTCAGCTTGTTAACAAATTATTGTTGGAAGAATTAAAAAAATAATCGAAGCGGAGTTAACGATGTTCGACAATATCAGAAAAATATTTTATCCTAAGTCCGTGTGCGTGGTTGGCGCCTCGACAAAAGAGAAGAGTATCGGCTACGAATTGCTGAACACAATTAAAATATACGGATACAAAGGCAAGGTACTGCCTGTCAATCCCAAAACGGATGAAATCCTCGGCTACAAATGCTTTCGCTCAATCGATGAATTACCCTTGACCCCCGACGTAGGAATAATAATTACGCCTAAAAAGTTTGTTGAGGATTCGATTAAATCTCTGCTTGAAAAAGGGACGAAATCAATCGTTCTTATTACGGCAGGATTTAAAGAGACCGGTAAAGAAGGCGCCGAGGCGGAAGAGCGGATTAGCAAATTAATTTCAGAGAACGGTGGCAGCTTAATAGGACCAAACTGTATGGGAGTAATAAATACGCTGGATGACATAAAGTTAAACGCTACTTTTGTTGCTGAAAAGCCCGAGCGCGGTAGCATCGGATTTCTTTCGCAGAGCGGCGCTTTGGGCGCTGCAGTACTGAATTCACTAAGAATAACCGACGTTCGCTTCGCACATTTTATTAGCGTTGGTAACAAAGCCGACTTAACCGAGAACGAAATTACACTTTTCTGGAAAGACGATTCGAATATTGAAATTCTTACTTACTATTTGGAAAGTTTTGAAAACGGACTGAAGTTCCTCTCACCCTTTATTAAAAGAGAAATCACAAAACCCGCAATTGTGTTGAAAGCCGGGCGGACTTCGGGGGGAATGAAAGCCGCTTCTTCCCACACGGGCGCTCTCAGCACAAAAGACTCTGTAGTTGCTTCGCTTCTGAACCAGTTCGGAATAATCCGTGCGGAAAGCATTGACGAATTGTTCAATATTGCCAAGGGCTTCGAGAGCTTCCCACTGCCGAAAGGTAATAAAATCGGGATTGTAACGAATGCCGGCGGTCCGGCAATTCTCTCTGTGGACTCATTGGAAAAAGAAGGATTGCTTTTGGCCCGGCTTTCCGAAAAGACGCAGGCAAAACTTCGCCAAATAGTTCACCCGAACGGCAGTGTTAAAAATCCCGTGGATTTACTCCCGGGCGCTACTGCGGAAAATTACGCGGAAGTAATTAAAACCGTAATAGCCGATGAAAACGTCGATGCCGTTATCTCAATATTCGTCGAGCCGGTAATGGTAGAGCCTTTCGGCGTTGTGGAAGAAGTAAATTCAATCCCTTCGGAAAAACCGATTCTTCAAGCCGTAATGCCTCTGCCTGAGTTTTGGGAGAAGTACCGCAAAGAATCTCTTTACAAAACTCCCTTGTTCCGCAAGCCGGAGGAGCCGGCAGTGGTAATTTCAAAAATGCTTTTCTATTCCGAAAAACAAAAAACCTTACAGAGAAACAGAAAAGAATATTTGAGCTTAATGTCAAAAATTGCTGTCCGCGAAAAAATTAGCAACGAACGTTTTCTTGCTCCGAAAGAAACGAGAAAAATTTTAACGCATTTAAATTTCCCGCTCGTGTACGAACAATTTTTAACTCTTTCGGAATTTGAAAATATTGGCGATGACGTTTTTCCCCTTGTGTTAAAAGGCTTTGCCAAAGGCGTAACGCACAAGACTGAATTTAAAGGTGTGCGGTTGAACATTAAAAACAAGGAAGAACTTTTTGAAGCGGCGGAATCGATTAAAAAATCTTTTGCTTCACAAGAAAAAGAGATTGAATATTTTGTCTTACAGCCGTTCCTCAAATTGGAAAGCGAACTTTTGGTGGGTGCTTCGCGCGACGCCTCATTCGGTCCCATAGTTATGTTCGGTAGCGGAGGCAAGTACGTGGAAGTACTTAACGATGTTGCAATCCGCTCGGCTATTCTTAGCGATGCGGACGCAGATGAAATTATCGCCTCTACAAAAATCGGGAAAATACTTTTAGGCGTAAGGGGCGAAAAGGGAGTCAACACGAAACCACTAAAAGAAATCTTAAAGAAAACAGCTTTACTAATGATTGAAAACCCGCAAATAACCGAAGTGGATTTTAACCCGGTAGGTTTAAGCTGTGGAGAGTTTAAAATAATTGACGCTCGAATAAAGACGTTTGATATTTAGAATTTCCCCCAAAGTTTAACGTTACGCTTCAAGCGGATTGAACGTAACCTTAAAGGTTGTACCCCCTTCTTTCTGGGTGTTCACATTAACTTCGGCATTTATTATTTCACAATATTTTTTCACCAATGTCAATCCAAGGCCCATTCCTTGATATTGCCGGGTGGAGCCTTGGGATTCCTGCGAGAAGGGTGCAAACATTTTCCTGATAAACTCTTTCGAAATACCTATTCCCGTGTCGGTAACTTCAACATACAATCTGTCCACCTCATCCCGCCCGACGTTAATCTTCACTTTGCCTTCATTGGTAAATTTAATTGCATTGTCAATCAAGTTCTCCGCAATTTTTGTTACGGCAGTAAAATCGGACTTCAATAAAGTATTGTCCGTATTTTTTAACAATTTAATTTTCAAGCCTTTCTTTAAAGCACTCTCTTTTTTTCCATAGTAAATTGTAAAAAGCACGTCAGCGTAAACGTCGAATTCTCTTATTTGCGGCGAATAATAATCCAGCTCCATTTCCGTGAGGCTCAAAATTAAATCTACCGTACGCTCCAATCTCTTACTGCCGTTCTTAATGGTTTCAATTTCCAATTTATGCTGCTCTTTAAATTCCTCGTCCAACTCTTCTTCAAGCAGAGCGAGATAATTAATAATAATATTCAAAGGCGTTCTCATTTCGTGGGATACTTGAGCGATGAACTCGGTCTTCAATTTATCCGCCGCTTCGGCTTTCTTACGTGCAAGTATCATCAGCTCTTCACTCTTTCTCCTTTCGGTAACGTCTCTGATAAAAAGGCAAATAATAACTTTCCCGTTACGTGTGACCGGATGCCCCTCTATTTCTACATAAAGAGCTTTGCCTTGAAATGTAAGAATTTTTGTCTCTCGAAACGGTGCAACCTCTCCTTTTTCCACAACGGATTTCATTCTTTGTTGAACTTTTTCCCGTTCTTCTTCCGGCACTAAAAACAAAATGTTCTTTTTTAGTATTTCCTCTTCCGTCGTTTTTAAGAGATTCACGGCGGCTTTATTTGCGTAAACCACATTACCTTTGTCGTGTAGAATAATTGCTTCGGGAGATGTTTCCAAAAGAACGTTGTTGAGCAACAAACTTTCTTCCTGTTCTTTGGTTTTCTTTCCCACTTTTTCTTTGAGATATTCATTATGCTTTCTTAAACTTTCGTTAAGTCTGATGTTATCAATTCTTAATCTGATTAAATCCAATGCGCTTTGAACTGCAATCATTTTTTTTCTTAACCGGGCAAGGTCGTCTTTTGAAGTAACCAGGAAGAAAAATTCTTTCGGCTCTTTGAAATCTACGGCTACCGCCAAACAGTAAGCGGGCTTAAAATTTTCGTTGTTGAATTTAATTATTATTTCCGAATCGCCGTCTAAAATTTTCCTAATAAAAATTCCTTCGGCGGAAAATAATTTTTTAAGAAGCGTTTTATCAATATGAAAATCTTTTAACATTCTTCCTTCACCCGGAAGGCTCGAATATTCCGCAATAATTTTTGCATCGTTATTCGAAGAGACCTTACAGAAAGAAACGTAAGGAAAATTTTCAATGAGAGAAAAACGTTTCAAAGTAAAATCGATTATGCTTTTTTTATCGTTTAGTCTTAAAAGCTCCCTGCTTACTTCGGCAACCTTAGCGTTCTCGGTCGTCCTTTCGGCAAGAGTCTTTGTGTTGTCTTTTAAGCGTTCTATCTCATCAAACAAATTTCCTACTTTTTTCTTTTGTTCTTCGTCCATAATAACCTAATTAAAAATTAATCTAAATGTACTTCCTTTATTTTTCTCACTTTCCACTTGCAGGGTAATGTTGTTAAGTTCACAATATTTTTTCACAAGCGCCAGCCCTATCCCAATGCTGCTTTTTCTTCCGCTCTCGTAAGCTTCGATTGAAAAAGGTTTGAAAATATTGTTCACAAATTCCTTCGTCATCCCAATGCCCGTGTCCATTATCTCGGAGATAATGTGAGAATCTTTAAATGAAATCGAAACTGTAATTCCACCTTTGTCGGTATATTTGATTGCGTTGTCGATAAGGTTCAAGTAAATGTCCCTTAAAGATTTAATATCGCCCCAAACCGAAACTTCTTTCGTTTCCCTAATGATTTCTAAATTCAGCCCTTTCTTTTCAGCTTCCGGTTTTAATTTTTGAAAGACTCCCAGGATTACTTCGTCGTGTAGATTTAAATGGTCGAATACCGGTTTGTAAGTTCCAAGCTCTATCTCGGAATAATTTAACACAAGCTCCGTATTACGTATTATTCTCGTGCTGTTTTTACTGAAATTTTCAAGAATAAAATTCAATTCTTCTTCCGTGGTTTTCCCCTTGACACCCTCTATTAAAAGCTCTCCGTATTTTAGCATCGATTGTACCGGTACTTCAATTTCCTCGTGGATTTGCTTAAGGAAATGCGTCTTCATTTCGTTCGTTGCTTCCGCTTCTTCTTTTGCCTTCCTAAGCATCTCACGTACTTTTACAACTTCCGTCATATCCGTTTGAATTGAAAGGAAGCCTATTATTTCACCGTTCAAAATAATCGGCGAGGCGGACATATTTACAGTAACAAAGCTCCCGTCTTTTCTTTTATTGATTAATTCCTTTGTGTGTGAATTTCCTTTTAAAAGATCATCCCATAATATTTTGTAATCTTCCAGTGATTGAGTGCCCGACTTCAATATTCTCGGTGTTTTACCAATTGCCTCTTTCGGAGTGTAACCGTAAAGTTTCTGGAATCCGCGATTAACATAATTTATTTTGCCTTCTTTGTCCGTAATGAAAACGGCTTCTTCCAATTTGTCAATTCCAAGTTTAAGTTTATGTAATTCTTCTTCTTTCTCTTTTAAATCTGTTATGTCAACGTTATATTCAATCATTTGAACGAAGTTTCCTCGCTCGTCGAAAAGAGGGTAAGCGTGAATTCTAAAATATCTTTTGTTGCCGAACTCATCCGTATGAGTATGCTCGATCATTGCCGGTTCACCGGTTTCTTTGATTAACTTTAACGGGCAAGGATATTTCTTACCTTCGCAAGGTTCAGGCGAACGGTGTGTTTCCCAATAGCAATAGATACTCCCGATACCGGGTTTTAATCCGGATGCCTCGTTAGCGTAAGAAATTGAATAATCGAAAACATTTACAACATAGAAAGGGGATTTAATAGCTTCCATTATTTTTTGTAAGAACTTTGTTTTCTCTAATGACTCCCTTTCCAGTTTTTCCCGTCTTTTTATTTCCTCTTTAAGATTTTCGTTTGTTTTTAATAATTCTTCGTTTCTAATTCTAAACTCTTCCGACAATCTCTTCCTATTTAAATATGCGTTTATTGTAAAAATCAGGAGGACACTTGAAATTGTAATTATTACCAGAAGGATAATCGAGCTTAAAAAAATGCCGGTGTAAATATAATCGATGTCGAAAACACATTTTAATTTAGCCTTGCCGTGGTAAGAATAATCTATTTCTTTTTCTGCTGTTAAGAAATGTGACGGTTGTTCTTTCCTAATTTTTTCGAATATCTTAAAACCTTTGCGAGAAGTTAAAGAGAGACGACTATATTGTAAATGGCGCACTTTAGTGTAGTTTAACAAATAATTTCTAACGCCAAGATAATCCCCCCTCTGAAGATATTGTTTCGCAGTAAGGGAAAGCAAATAAGTGTCGGAATTAAAAAGTCCTTCTGCTTTTGATTTTTGGAAGTGAAAGTAAAAAATAACACTAAAGACCCCGATTACAATTTGTAACAAAATTATTCCCAGGGACAAAAACCAGGGTCTCTTTTTCCCAAATATTTCAGGGAGTCTTTTCATCTTTCGTAAGTTGAAAATGTTTCAATTAATTTTCTTAAGCTGTCGTAATTTTTATCGTTTGTTCTACGGATTCCAGTTATTTCCGGTTGAATATTTTTAAGTATTGCCAACCCTTCCTTGGAATTATTTAACGAAAAGAAAGCGGCCTTTATTTTTTTGTAAAGTTTACGATTCATGGTTCGCTTTGCTAAAAAAAGATGTTCGGGAATTGGCGGTGTCGAATCGATAATCTTCAAGCCTTTATTTTTGTATCTGAAATAAACCTCATCTTTTACGGCAGCGGCGTCGTAATCGCCCGTCAGAACCGCATAAACAGCATTTTCGTGCGTCCCCACAAAATTGTAATATTTCAAAGACTCAAGTCGTATCCCTTCATTCGCCAGCATTGCCGCGGGAACGACAAATCCCACTGTAGATCCCTTCTGAACGAAGGCACACGTCTTGCCTATTAAATCCTTAATTGAAAATATAGGAGAGCTTTTTAATGCAATTATTTTACCCTTAAAATAAGGTTTTCCATTAACTTCAATTGTGCCTATTATTCTTTGGTAACCGTAATCTCTTGTAAGTTTAACGTACTCGGCAGGGCTGATGTAAGCAACATCTATCTTATTTAACCCGATATTTTTAATATGTTCGGCGTAACTATTTCCTACCTTTACCACAAAATTTACTCCCGTTTTTTTCGAAAGGAATTTTGCTAACGGAGTGAATCTTTGAATTAATTCTTTCTGCGGTAAGTAAGGATGAACTCCTAAAATAAGTGTGTCTTGGGCTGTTGAATTGCTAAAGCCTAATAATAAAAGGCTTAAAAAGAGATAGAAGAATATCTTTTGCATCCCGTCTTTTGCTTTCATCTTTTCCCCGTCTTTGAAAAAATAAATTTTTGCAATTTTATTTTCAACCTAAACTAAAGTTAGGAAATCAGGAAAATAATTTCAACCTAAATTAGCACATTGTTAAAATGCCCGGAAATATTTATGGTGATAAAAATGTACATGTTTAAAATCTTTGGCAAAAAATAAAAAAAATAAGAAAGAAGAAACTAGAAATAAGAAATAGTTAAAAGCGAGACGCAAGAGGTAAGACGTTAGACAGATCCGACTACGCCCTCGCTTTACTTGCCTGTCCCCCATTTGCGGGAGGGTTCGTCGCGACAAGTTGAATGATGAATTGTAAATTGTAAATGGTGAAGGTGTCGTTGGAATGTTGGAATAATGGAATGTTGGATTAGTCAACATTGATGTTGACTTTAGTTCCATTGCCGCTGACTTTAGTCAACGGGCCTGAAAAAAGAAACAATGTTTCTTGGCTCTATCCACATTTCTCTTCCATTCGTTGTTAGAACAATGGGGCTAAAGCTCTGTGAAGCTTGTTGTCTTTTTCAACCGTCGGATGAATCCGACGGCAATGCCGGATAGAACTCAAGGGGATGAGGATTTTTTCACTGCCATTTCAACTGAACGAAGAGTGGTCAGTCCTGCCTTAGCGTACTCCACAACCTTCAACCTTCTTCATCAATGAACATCCATTTATCCATTTGTCCATTCATCCAAAATGCCGTCGGGAGACGGTGTGTTGAAAAATTAGAACTTTTAACTATGCCAAACATTTCGATAGGTTGCTTCACATCGATACCTCCGGCATCGTGGATCTATTTTTCTTTACTCTTGTTCTTGCATTGTTGGACAAATGGATGGTCCGCCTTTCCCCGCATTATGCAGGACGAGGTACTAAAAACAAATAAAGGATTCAGCCCTCCATTCGGGAAGGTAGGGAAAGGGTGGGTTGGGACAAATAAGGAAAGAAAAAAATCGTAACAATACTCTTTGGAGGAAAAGACAAGCTATTTTTTTGCTACCAAATTAAAACTTGTACCAAAACATTTTAACGCTAAACGCCTGTATCTTATACACATCTGACGCTGCCGACGATCTTAC
>WFQV01000113.1 GCA_015486905.1 Melioribacteraceae bacterium
TAGTACCTGATTACGAGAATAATTATTATATAATGAAGCAAACCGCAATTTTAAACTCGTGAAATAGGATGCGTTTGCGGTAACTCAGTGTTTGACACTTGATTTGGTTAATTTATTGAAAAAAAGAGAGAAGTAAAAAAAATTGCGAAAGTTGGCACTACAATTTCGAGCAGGAATCAGAAAGGGTGATATTTTTCATTTACATGAAATTTTGGACAGGCTCAATTTTACTAATCTATTTTTTAAAAATTCATCTCTATTTTATCTTTTCACTCAATTGATTTCTTGACTGAAAAAATAAAAAGCTGACCGACATAAGTGTGCCGGTCAGCTTTAACGAAACTTTTATTGCACACGGGTTTTAACTCTACTTCAAAATTACCATTTTCTTAACTTGAACGTTGCTGTTAGTTTTTAATTCGTAAAAATAAACTCCGCTTGGTAAATCTTCCGCACTTAAGAAGACTTTGTGCTCGCCAGGAGCCAAGTTTTTATTCACAAGGGTTTTAACCTTCCGACCGAGAATGTCAAAAACTGATAAGGTTACATTTTCCTTTTTACTCAGGGAAAATTTTATGGTTGTGAAAGAACCTGCTGAAACTTTCTCCCCGAAAGGATTAGGGTAATTTTGTTGAAGTTGAAATTTCATTGGGAGTTGAGACAAATTTTCAATTCCTAATAATGCATTACCCGTAACATAAATTTTACCGTTTTCAGTTGCGGCAAAAAGCTCATTGAGAGAATCACCTTGAATAATGGAAGAAACTCCCATTCCTGTTAAACCGAGAAAATGCCAATTGTAAGAGGTCCCTTTTTTCAACTTTACGCCTTCCTTTGCTACAAACACACCGCTTGACCATGAACTTGCAAAAAGATTGTTTTCTGCGTCAATATTAAAGTTGTAAATGTATCTTGCAGGTACGCTAAAATCTTTTTCCCAAGAATTTCCATTATCTATTGAACTGTAAATTCCATTTCCGTAAGTGCCTGCAAAGAGATAATCACTCGAATTGACTGCGAGCGTCCAAATGTACCTGTAATCAATATCGACGGAAGAAAAAGTTTCTCCGGCATCGGTGGATTTCAGAATGCCGGAATCGAAACTGCTTAGGAAAATGTCTCCTGCAGAGTTAAAAACAATAGAAGTAAAAGGGATACCCTTCAAGTTATCATTAAGACTTGTCCAAGAAGTTCCATTGTTTTCGGATACAAACACACCGCCTCCCCAGGTTGCGGCGTAAACTTTCCCTTTGAAGATGCAAAGCGAGCGAATTTCAAGATTTTCACCGAAGCTAAATTTCCAGGAGCCGCCATTGTCCTTAGAGATGAAAATACCTTTGTCGGTACCGGCGTAAATTGTACTGCCATCTATGGCTAAAGACCAAATATAATTCACCTCCATTCCGGGATTTAATAGTGTCCAAGTGTTATCGTTGTTTAACCTGTAAATGTCACCGCCCCAATTGCCGCTTAAAATTTTGCCGTCTTTATCTTTTATCATAGTCCATATTAGCTGACCATTTCCGGAGTTGCCAAAGAACTCCCATTTAACTCCTGTGTTATTGGTTGCGTTTTCAGCAATAAAGGAAAGGGTAGTTGAGGCATAGTCATCTTCGGACTCTACCCCGTTGCCCGGTTTGGAATCTGGATCTTTTTCGTTGACGGCAGTTATTTCCGCAATGTCAACGATTATCGAATCCGCTGGAATCAGACCAATAAAAGGAACATTGTTAAACTGAGCGGAGCCTTCCAGACTCTTCGCAATCATTTGCCCGTTTTGAACTCCGGTAACAAAATTAACGTGCGCTTTCGGAGCAAGGATACTTCCCGTTACGTCTATTTCTTTAATTTTAATATTAGTAGCTTCGTAAAAATTGTACATAACGTTTGTAATATCCGTACCTGAAACGACCAATCCGCCGCTCCAGTTGATGTTATCTCCTCCAATATTTACGAGAACGACCGCTCCGTTAGGGACACTGATTACTACTTCGGTTGCCTTGCTTAAATCCTCTCCTTTAACATTAAAAACATTTAGGAAAGGATTCGTTCCTGTTAGCGCCAATTGGGAATAAGTCATTTCTGTTTTTCCATTTGCGGTATATTCTTTCAATGTATTGGAAAGAGAGAGTAAATAATCTTCTGCTTTTTGAAAATCGATTAGAGTATCCTGTTTGATTTCACCGTCTGGAATATCAACGTGTTCGTCGGGCAAGTTTGTTTCGTGAACATAAGTAACGTCTCCACCGTAAATAATGCCGTTATTGTAAGTTAAATTATAACCGGAAACAAGAACGGCTCCGTTATTCTCATTGTTCCGCAAAGAGTGACCGACAGTATAATTTTCAAAGTAAGCCTCGTCTCCAACGGCTAATTTACCTTCGGTGTCGGCGGTCGGTTGGTACATATCATCAATAATAAACACGTTGTAACCGGAAGCTGGCCCGATATCGAATGCGGATTTAGCTATTTCGTCCAAACTAACTTTGGCTTTTATTTTAAGTTGTTTGGAAGCTCCGTTTGGAAGAGAATCAATTGACCAAATACCGCTTGAAACATCATAAGTTCCAATTTCCGCCGAGTGACTGACGTAAGCAAGCCCTTTGGGAAGTTTATCATAGATTTGAATACCCGTGGCAGAAGCGGGTCCTCCATTTTTTACGGTAAGTGTTAATTCTATTTCTTCTCCAAAATCAGGTTTAGAATTGCTAACGGAAAGAGCTAAACTTAAGTCCGCCTCCGGATCCGGAGGAGCTTCTCCGTATTTCCGAATATTTGAATCATCAATCGCACTCGAAGGGTTTGCCGTTACGTAAAATGTGGCGTCGTCAAAATCCTTATCACCCCAGGGTCTAAGAAGATCTTCGAAGCCGACTATTATTTTCCCGCTCTTTCTATCTTTGAACATTATCCCCTGACGGCGGTAAGGAAACTTATTGGGATTAAAATCATCGTCCGAATAAAAAATATAATAGCCGTGTTTAATTTCACCTTCTCTAAATCCGTTTGAGTAAAGGAACCAACCTATTACGGTTCCTGCCGGAAAGTGTCCTATTTTCACTTTGTTTCCCGGAAAAAGTCCTCCTCCCCGATGGTATCTGGAAACGTTCGGATAAATAACGGTTAATTTACCTGTGAGGTCTTCAGGGGACATTGGTGGTCTTCCAACTACTCCGTGCATTGTGGCAGGTGAATTGTAAAGCGTCATATTGTGCCCCTGCCCTAAAGCACAATTGTTTACAGCTCTTTCCCCATTCACGTTGTTGAATTGAAATCTAGCAATAACATCGGTTGCTTCATTAATTCCGGTCGGGAGTTTGGCTGTTCCATTGCCGTTGTTGTATCTTTCGGTAATTTGATCTTGGGAAAGGATTACATTGTAAAGCGTTACTTCGTCCAATCCGCCTTTTAAATACCAGTATGACCCGCTGTTGCTAACCGAAACGTCGGAATCTTCAGTTAAAGGTAATGTGGTGTTTACCGTTTTTTCCGTATCCAATTTGCCATTTAAGTAAATCTTTACGATTGTTTTGCCATTGTCTTCCTGTACGGTAACTACAATATGAGACCAGCATCTTTCCTTAACCCGTTTTTTTCCATGTATTTTTGAAGAACCGATTTGAACATAGACACGGTCGTAATCAATATAGACTTGGAATACTTTGTAACGTCTCAAAACCGAATAACGGTAATCGTCAGGCCAAACCCAAAATTCCATTGTTAGATTTTGCGTATTTAAAGCCGAATAATTTGGAATCAATCCGTATTGATTTTCTCCGTTGAAATTAATCGCCTCGTCGTTGGAAATATCGTTAACGTTGTAAGAATAATATCCGAAAACATTTCTGAACCCGGCGGTTTCATCAAAAAAGGCGAGATAAACATCGGCGTCTTCTTTTAAGAAAATTTTATTAGTAGAACTGTCTTTAAAAAGCTCCGGGTGTCTGGGAATCAAATTATGGCGAGGAATTAGAATTTTTCGAATGTCTCTAACAAAATCTTTGCTTAATGTATCGCTCTGCGGCTCCAAATAATCCGGGACTCCTTGTTTATCCCATGTTCCCATGTAATTAAATTGCTGAGCCGGCAGGAAGGAATTCATCAAGAATATAAGTGTGATAATGAATTTTTTCATAATTTGCCTCTCTAATTAAACTAAGATTCTCATTTTTATTTAATTTAAGAAAAATAAATGAAATAATCAACTATTACTTTTAATCTCGAATTTTTGAAATAAGTTCAAACGGTACAAATCTAAATTTTGTGGCAAAGGAATTTTGGTTCCTTTTTGCTATCGAATGTGTCAATTTTACGGGATGCTCCAAATCCCGGGAAATTTTTTCATTGTACATTAAAACTTGCACTTTCCATTTTTAACTTTCAATTAAATTAGTTTGACGTCTTTCATCCTATCGGTACAAGTTTAAATCAGGTGGCAAAAAACATTTACAAAAATTTCAGAATAAAATATTTAATGTTTATTTATTAGAAGTAGATTTGGGGA
>WFQV01000114.1 GCA_015486905.1 Melioribacteraceae bacterium
CAACCGAAAAATTTTGTTGAAAAGAACCGCTGGCTTTCCTCCAATCTGCAGATAATTGAAATTTCTCCCTCGCAATTTCGAGTGAATGTTGTAAAGGCTTACACAAAGGAAGTGAAAGTAAATCCGAAATTTAAATATTCGTTGGATAAAGATTACGCATTTGTTTCGGATGTAAGTATTGTACCTGAAAAAGTTTTTATTAAAGGGCCCAAGAAACTTTTAACGAAAATCCAAGGGATAAATACCGTTGCTGAAAAATTTACAGGAATCAGTGAATCGTTCCAAACGGAAGTACCCTTGGAAAAAATTAAATTCGTTAAAATTATTCCAACAGTAGTTCGAGTTAATTTTCAAGTGGATAAAATTGCGGATAAAACATTTTTTGGCGTAATCGTTAAAACAAAATACGTCCCGAGAAATCAATCGTTGGAGGTTGTACCTCCCAAAATTGATGTAACTTTAAGAGGTGCATTGAAAGTGTTGGCGGCATACAGCGATTCGAACATTACCGCTTACGTTACATTTAAACAAGCTTTGCGCGATACCGTGGGAACAATAGAACCGACGTTGGTAATCCCTCCATTTACAGAATTGTTAATGAAGCAACCTAAAAGATTAAAATACGTCATTAAAAAGTACTGATATGTTTATTACGTTTGAAGGTCTGGATTTTTGTGGCAAGTCCACTCAAGTTGAACTACTTAAAAATTATTTGATTGAAGCGGGGCAAAAAGTCGAAGTAATTCGAGAACCCGGTGGAACGAAAATTTCCGAGAAAATCAGAGATGTTCTCCTCGACAAAAATAACTCCGTGATGTTTATGGAAACCGAAGTGCTCCTTTTTGCCGCAAGCAGAGCCCAGCTTGTGAGGGAAGTGATTATTCCCAGATTGAACGAAGGGTACTTTGTTCTTTCGGACAGATTTCACGATTCATCGATTGCTTACCAGGCTTACGGCAGGGGAATCGATTTGAACTTCGTTCGGAGTTTGCAGTCGTTTGCTATTAGTACCGCCGTACCGGATGTAACGTTCTTTATCGACATCCCGCTCGAAGAAGTGGAAAGGAGAAAAGCGTTGGTTGAAAAGGATTCCTTGGACAGAATAGAGCGCTCCGAAAAAACTTTTTACGAGAATGTTCGTAAAGGCTATCTTGAACTGGCAAAGAACGACTCACGATTTGTTTTAATAAACGGTTTGAAATCAATTGAGGAAATTCAAAATAAGATTAGGGAAACAATTACATCGCTTAGGGAACGTTAAATGAGAAAAAAATTATTTAGAGGAATTCTTTTTACCGCTACGCTTTTGCTTTTGGTGGGCTTCTTTTTGCAAGAAGGTGATATTTACTTTAGAATAAATAAAAGCATCGACATTTTCGGGCGGGTGTACAAAGAGATAACGCTTAATTACGTTGACCGCATTAACCCTGAGAATTTTATGCTTGCGGGAATTAAAGGGATGCTTTCCTCCCTTGACCCCTACACCGTTTTTATTGACGAGAGCAGGCAAAAGGATATCAATATTATTACAAACGGTAAATATGGCGGCATCGGAGCAACCGTCGGGCTGCACAATGGCGAGACGGTAATAGTCGATTTGCTGGAGGGTTATCCGGCACAGAGACAAGGCTTAAGAGTAGGGGATGTGATTCTTAAAGTTGATTCTATTAGGATTACTAAAGAAAATTACCCGGACTTGGGAAAATATTTGAAGAAAAAACCGGGTAGTCTAATCAAACTTACAATTAAACGGGAAGGCGAACCGGAGCCGCTTATTTTTAACATTGTAACGGAAAATATTCAGTTAAAAAATTTAACGTTCTATTCCCTTGCTCCCGAGGATTCCTCGATTGCTTATTTGAAACTTAGCGGCTTTACGCGTCAAGCGGGTGAAGAAATTAAAAATGCTTTAACCGAATTAAAAAGCAAAAGAAAAATAAAAGGGATTATTTTGGACCTACGGGGTAATCCTGGGGGATTATTAGATGCGGCAGTTGACGTAGCCGAAAAATTTCTGCCCAAAAATAAATTGGTCGTTACTATTAAAGGGAGGGATGCGGAAAGTGTGAGGAAATTTGTTTCCAACGAGGAGCCGATTGCCGGAGAGAGCCGGCTTGCCGTTCTCGTTAACGGAAATTCCGCTTCTGCCTCCGAGATTGTTGCCGGAGCAATTCAAGACCACGACCGCGGTGTAATTGTCGGTACCCGCTCATTTGGTAAAGGCTTGGTACAAACGATTGTTCCTCTTTCCTACAATACTTCTTTGAAGTTAACCACTGCACGGTATTACACACCCTCGGGAAGGTGCATTCAAAAGGTTGATTATTCGAAAAACAAGAAAATATTTGAAGTGGACGGAAACGATTCAACCAAATCGTTCAAAACGGAGCATAATAGAACGGTATTTTCAAGAGGAGGAATTACCCCCGACAGCATTGTTGTAAACCGTTCGCATTCCGAAATTATTCGCGACCTTTTGTCCAAAGGATACTTCTTCCGGTTTGCCACTCATTATTTTAACGCACATCCGAATGTGAAACTTTCAACTGTTTCGGAACAAGAACTTTTTAACGGGTTCGTCAAATATTTGGAGTCTAGTAATTTCAGCTACAAATCCACTGCCGAGAAGAAACTTGCGGAATTGGAAAAAGCAGTGCTTGCCGAGAAACCGTTCGGAGCCGTTGAAAAAGATTTGATAAAAATACAAAATATGCTTTTGTCAATTAAAAAGCGTGTTTTAATTGAGAACAAGAGAGCAATTCTTAACAAAATAAAAGAAGAATTGGCAACGAGAATCAGCGGAAGGCGAGGTAGAATTATCGAGTCGTTAAAGCACGATAAGCAGTACACAACTGCAATTAAAATTTTGGAAGACGGTGTTATTTACCGAAAATTATTAAATTTGAAATCAAAAAATTAGAAATTCAGATGGCATTGGATTACAAAATAATAGTTAGTAAAAATCCCGTATTTGACAAATGTCCCGACTGCGGAGCAATTGGTACATTACGACGTTCGAGGGCACACAATACAAAAGAAAGATTAATTAAAGCGCTTACGCCATTTAAACTTTACCGTTGTAGAAAATGCGGTTGGCGGGGTTACCGTTCAACAATTACTGTGACTATGGGTTCAGTGAAAGCTCTTTTGCTTTATTTGGTCTTGGCCGCAATAACCGCTTACATTGTACTATTTGCAATGAAATTTGTGAGTTAGTAAATTTAACCGAGAGCAACGAATGCTTCTTCTTTCGATGTGAAATTATTTAAGTCCACGATTTTTACCTTCAAGCGGTTTTTTAAGAGCCACGTCAATGCAATTTTTAATCTTTCCAAATCTTTTTCCGTTAATTCGGCAAATAGCTGTAAATCGCCGTTAAAATAACTTTCCAAAGCATTTTCAAAACAGCGGGGAGCATCAAGAGGGAAATTTTTAATGTAGAGTTTACCGTTTATTAAAAGCAAATAATCATCCTTTCCCGCCGAGTGAATTTTTATTAAAACCGCCGCTTTGTTGATTTGTCCTTTTATTAAAGAGGTTCTGTTAATTTGGTTTAACAAAAGATTTACGGAGTCCCTTATTTCCGCAGCCTCTTCATATTTTTGTTCCTCGGAATACTTTTTCATCTTCTCTAAAAGTAAATTTAAAGCCGTTTGATTATCTCCAGAGAGAAAATTGTAAACCTTCTTTAATTCTTTTGAATATTCTTCTTTAATATTATTGAATTCACACGGAGCAAGACAACGATTGATGTCGTAAAGGTAGCATCTCTTTCCTTTCTTGAATTCCTTTTCGGAGCATTCACGAATGCCCGATGTTTTGTTTGCTATTTCAAAAAGAATTTTTGCCGATTGGCGATTCGGGTAGGGACCGAAATAATCG
>WFQV01000115.1 GCA_015486905.1 Melioribacteraceae bacterium
CCGTCATAGTTGAGAATAATGAAATAATAGATACTATTCAAGAACCGACTCATATCGACGACATATTAATGTGACCGAATTTTTGCATTGAAAAAGTCTTTGTTATTCTCTAATTTTCGCTCATATTTTAAAATAAAATAAGGAGGTTCATTTAGAGAAACTTTACGGTAATTTAAATTTAATAACGGACTATATTGAATCATTTTTTTTCAATATTAAAAAATAAATTTTGGGAAGGAAAATCTTTCCTTTTTTATATTGTTGCAGTAAGTGTTATTTCCTCGTGGGGTTTCAATTTCTCTCCGGCTTTGAATGCAAGTCAAGGGAATTATCTCGAGCGGAAGGGAGGTGCATTTCAAAGCAACAGCAATTCCGCTTTCTTCTCAAGCGACACAACAGCGAAGGACACTTCTAAGGCGGACACCGTCAAATCGGATAAGATGGCTCTCGACTCCACAGCGAGATTAAAATATTTCCACTATCAGAGAAAAGATTATTTCGTTGTTCCCTTAAATCCGAAGAAAAAATCAAGCTTCTTTGTTTATCCCTCTCAAAGATTTTTACAGAGGAAGGTCGAGTTGGATTCGACAGGTAATTTCGTGATAATAAAGGAACTTATTGCGGGGGAGCAGGCGAAGGAAATTTTACGAATTCCTCTGAACGAATACATTCAAATGAGAATGAAAAGTATTGTACGCAACGATTGGGAAGCACTCGGTTACAAATACGAATATAAAGAAAACCGAAACGATTTAAGTGCGTTGTTAACTCAAATTACAAACATTGAAATCCCTTTGCCCAGTACATCCCTGCTTTCGATTTTCGGCCCGCCTAAAATAAGTCTTAGAATTAACGGTGCGGTTAATATTCACGGCGCTTGGCGTAACGAGACCACCGAGGGTCTAACAGCTTCGAGACTTGGCAATACAAGGAACGAACCGGATTTTAAACAAGAGGTACAGATTAACGTAAGCGGTACAATAGGTGATAAGCTAAGAATAGGTGCCGATTGGAATACTCAAAGGACTTTCGAATATGAGAACCAGCTTAAAATTAAATACACAGGTTACAAAGACGAGATAATTCAAAGCATTGAAGCAGGGAACGTTTCACTTCAAGCTTCTCCCTTGGTCGGCGGCAGCGATGCACTTTTCGGCGTTAAAGCAAAACTTCAGCTGGGACCCTTTAGTCTTATAGCTTTAGCTTCCCAAAAGAAAAGTAAAGTTAAGGAAGTTTCGGTTAGCGGAGGTTCGGAAAAGCAGAACTTTGAAATTCACGCGTATGAATATTCCGAAAATCATTTCTTTGTCGATACTGTTTACGCAAGCGAAAAGTACAACATCTTTAATAAGATTTACGGTAATCCGAATCCCGTAATAGGTCCGACTGAAAATTATTACAGAATAAAAGATTTGGAAGTTTGGAAAACCACTTCGGGAATAGTAAATACTCAGAAAGAGCGGACCGGCAATGCGTTTCTTAATTTGCCCGGGCGTCCGATGGCTCCCGGAGAAACGGTTAACTATCCCGATTCTTTCAGAACCACAACAAAAGTTATTAATGGCAAAAATGTAATCGGCGGTCGCTTTGTTAAATTAACCGAAGGCAGCGATTACGACTATGACCCCTATGCCGGATTTATTACTTTTAAAATTCAAATTCAACCTACAGATGCAATCGGTGTTGCTTACAGAATAGAAGGTCCCAGCGGTCCGCAGGATATTTATTTCGGCGAATTTGTAAAGGAATTTCAATCCGATACGGCACGGACAATATTATTGAAATTAATTAAACCGCCAAACTTGCAGCCGGCTTACAAACAAGCGTGGAAATTACTTCTTAAAAATATTTACCCTATCGGCGGACGGGATGTAAATAAGGAAGGATTTAAACTTGACATTAAATATGTTGTGGAAGGGCAGGAGCCGGTAGATAATATTAACGGTAAAAAGTTAGTCACTATTTTCGGTCTTGACAAAACCGACGAAAGCGGAACGGGTACTAAGCCTGACGGTGCATTCGACTTCCAACCTGGTAAAACAATTCTGCCACAAACCGGTGAAATAGTTTTCCCTGTTCTGCAACCTTTCGGAAGAGATTTGCCAAAAGAAATCGACAAAAATTTGGCTTACAATTCCGTTTACGATACTTCCAAAACTTTTGCACAGCAGGATAGGGAAAAGGATAAATTTATTATTGAAGGTCAATACTCGGCGTCCAGTTCCTCGGTTTACAACATCGGTTTTAACGTTGTGGAAAATTCCGTTAAAGTTACCTTAAATGGCAGAACGCTTAAACCGGGCGTGGATTATATTGTAGATTACAACGTGGGTCAAATTACTATTCGCAACGCATCGGCGCTTGTACCAGGTGCAAATCTGAAAATTAGCTACGAACAGAACGACCTCTTCCAATTGGCTTCAAAAACTTTAGTCGGATTTCGGGGATTGTACAAGTTTAACAAACAAACAATGTTTGGCTTTTCATTCTTAAATTTGAATCAACAAACGCTTAGCGATAAGGTTCGCATAGGCGAAGAACCGATGAGCAATACAATAATGGGCGTAGATTTTAAGTCTTCTTTCGAATTGCCTTTCATTACAAAAGGGTTAAATTATTTATTTTCTACAAAACAAATGTCTTCTTTAGCATTGAAAGGAGAGTTTGCCTATATGTCCCCCGACCCGAATACCAAAAAAAGTACTATTAGGAGCGATAAGGGTGAGTCAATTGCTTACATCGACGACTTCGAAGGCGCAAAAAGAATTATCCCGATTGGAGTTTCTTACACCGGCTGGCACGATTTAAGCGCTCCGGACAATATGCCCTATTTGCCGCAAAATATCGACAAACAAGA
>WFQV01000116.1 GCA_015486905.1 Melioribacteraceae bacterium
AGTTGACTAAAGTTAACGGCAATGCCGACAAACTCAACATTCCATTATTCCAACATTCCAATATTCCAACACTCCTTTTACCATTCACAATTCAACATCAAACAATCCAATCATCCTTAGCGCGGCAAAGCCGGCAACCAATTTCCCAATTTCAATTATTACAAAAGTTTAAAATATTTTGACAAAAAAAACAAAGATTTGATTGAGGATACTATTCAGACCTTTTGAAGATGTTCATTTTTCAAACCCATTCACCCTTTCCCTCCTTCCCTTTCAAAAAGGGAAGAAGGGCGAGGTTCTAAAAACACAACAAGAGTCACCCCTGCCTACCGCCTGCTTGCCGGTAGGCAGGGAAAAAATCAAAGCTGTAAAAAATTTGCTAAAATTCTCGCTGCGATGCTGAAAAAAATTAACTCGCCCCGACGAGCGGGGCTCAGACAAAATTTTTTTCTTAACGCATCTTCGCTCGAATTTTCTTACGCAAATTTTTTAATGCCATTTTGCATCCCCAAATCTACTTCTAATAAATAAACATTAAATATTTTATTCTGAAATTTTTGTAATTGTATTTTGCCAACGGATTTAAACTTTCACCGAAAGGGACCAAAATACCTTTGCCACAAAATTCAGACTTGCACTAAAATCGGCAGTAAAAATTTTAGCAGGGAAATATTTTATTATCAATTCCTTCCCTTATTCTCACTCTCTTTTTAAGGAGGTGGAAAAAGCTGCGTCTGAATTTTAAAGTAATCAGAACACACACTCTCTTCATTACGAACCTGTGCGTAAATCTAAAAAACATCAGCCCAATCCATTCAACATTCTAAATTCTAAATTCTAAATTCGCTACACGACAAAAGTAAGACGGGAAACGCAAAAGGTAAGACGCGAGACGTTAGACCATTTGAGTGGAAAGTTGTAAAAAACAGTAATCAGATAACATGGAACAGATTTTGTCTTGTTACTTAAGACTCGTCACTTGAGACTTAAGAATCGCCACTTATCACTTATTCTTTCCCGTGAAAATACTCAAAAACAATTTTTCCTTTTGCTTTACCAATTGATTTTCCAAGTTCTTCGGCGGGAGCTAATTTTACTTGTTTTACGCTTTTAAAATCCTTTAACAATTTTTCCGCCGTAGTTTCGCCAATTCCTTTTATTTCTGTTAGTTCCGTTATTAACGTTCTTTTAAAACGACGTTGCTTGTGAAAAGTAATTGCAAAGCGATGTGCCTCGTCCCTTACGTGCTGTAACAACTTCAACGAAGAAGAAGTTTTCGGAATGGTTTGTGCTTCTGAAATTCCGGGTCTGAAAATTTCTTCCAATCTTTTTGCAAGTCCGATTATGTTAAAATCCTTAAATCCCAAATGTTTAAGTACTTCGGTTGCAACGGAAAGCTGTCCCTTACCGCCGTCCACCATAATCAAATCAGGCAACGGTTCGTCGCTTTCTTTTAGTTTGGAATATCTTCGATTAAATACTTCTTGCATACTGGCAAAGTCATCCGGTCCCTCAACGCTTTTAATAATAAATTTTCTGTAAAGACTTTTCTTCGGCTTGCCGTCAACGAACACAACCATGCTCGCTACGGAATCCGTCCCCTGCAAATTTGAAATATCGAAACATTCTATTTTACGCGGTAACGTTTTCAAGTTCAAATCTCTTTTAAGTGCCGAAAGAACGTAAGGTAAATTTCCTTCCTTTTTCATTTTCTGAAGTTGAATCTCTTTCAAATGGAGAATAGAATTCTGCTTGCACATTTTAAGAAGAGATTTTGCTTCGCTTGCTCTTCGCGGAATTTTAAATTTCACTTTCTTTTCGCTCTTCGAATTTAGCCACTCGAGAAGAGCATCCTTGTCAGAAGGCTCGGTTTCCAAAAGAATTTCCCTCGGCACTTCGACAAATTCGCCGTAATAAAATTTCAGAATCGAAGCAATAACTTCCGTTTCGTTTTCCCCGCCGACGATAGTTAAATGAAATTGCCTTTTGCCTACTAATTTACCGCCTCGAATGTTCAACACCGTGCAAGCGGCATCGCGCTCTTCGAAAGCAGAAGTAATTATGTCGCGGTCTTCGAAATCCGTGCTGACAATCTTCTGGCGGGAGGAATAAACATCTAACTGTTTAATTCTGTCCCTCAGTTCCGCAGCTTTCTCAAATTGAAACTTGCCTGCCGCTTCCTCCATTTCACTTTTTAATTCGGCAATAATCGAATCGGTTTTGCCGCGAATGACTTTAATAGCTTGTGAAACAAGTTTGCCGTAATCTTCTTGCGAAATGAGTCCCTCGCAAGGTCCGTCACAACGCTTGATATGGTAATCCAAACAAACTTTAATTTTCCCTTTTCGAATTACCTCCTCGTCAATGTAATATTTACAACTGCGTATTTTAAAAATCTTGTTAATCATTCTAAGCGAACGTTTCATATTTTTCACGTCCGTGTAAGGACCGAAATATTTCGAACCGTCACGAATAATTTGCCTCGTGTGAAAAATTCTCGGATAGGGCTCATTCGTTACCCGAATGTAAGGATAGGATTTATCATCTTTAAGATTGATGTTGTAACGTGGTTTGAACTTCTTAATTAAATTATTTTCAAGAACCAATGCTTCCGTTTCGGAATCCGTAATAATTAACTCCAAGTCTTCAATCTTTTTAACAAGTGCCTTAGTCTTAGGCGAATCAACATTTTTCTGAAAATATGAACGGACACGATTACGCAAATTCTTTGCTTTACCTACGTAAATCACTTTATCGTTTTTATCAAGGAATTGGTAAACGCCGGGTAATGCTGGGACGCCATCGAGTTTTGTATTTAGCTTTTCGTTCATTATCCAAACATTAATTTTGCTGTTACGAAATTTAGCTTCTGCAATCGCTAAGGTCAACATTTAATAAGGAAATTCAAAATGCAGCCGAATCAGGGGACAAGTTTAAATTGGCGGCAAAAAATAGAAATTATTAGAAAGAAGAAACTAGAAATAAGAAATGTTTTTCGCTAGATGCAAGACGTAAGACGCTAGACCTGATAAGTTAAGAGTGGAAAGTTTCAATGTACAATTTACAATGAACAATTTTTCCGGTCCGAAAAGTGTCGAAAAATTAACACCTTCGATACTTTCGGCATCGTTTTTCCCTTTTAGTTATTGTTTTCTACAAACATTCGAACCCTTTGGAGTCGGTCGTTTTTAAAACCTATCTGACCTTTCTCCCCTTCCATGCAAGGATGACTGGATGGATGGTTGGATTGTCAGCGACCAGTCATTGCGAAGAGTCCCGCGTTCTAGGAGATGCATCTCGCCAAGGTGTAACCACGTGTTAATCTGAAATATCTAGCTGAAAATAAAGGATTTTATATTGCTACTTAGCTGAAAAATCACTTTTGGGTCAGCCCCGAAATGGGTAGGTTGAAAAAAAGCAAGAAAACAAGTACGAAAAAAATCTTAAAAAATTTATTTAATCAGCATTAATTTTCTTGTCTGTAAAAACCCGCCTGCTTTCATTTGTAGCAAATAGATACCGCTGGCAAGATTATCGGCATGTAAAGTAATTTGGTACTTACCGGCAGATTGGACATTGTTTACAAGCGTTTTTACTTTCCTACCAAGCACGTCAAACACATCAATTCGCACCGGTCTGTTCTTAGATATTTGGTAACGAATTTTAGTGCTCGGATTAAAGGGGTTGGGATAATTTTGAGACAACTCATAATTTTTAACTATTTCTTCCTCGTTGTAAGCCGACACTCCGTAAGGATAGCCCACCACTTTAACGTTGTCAAGAGCCACGAGGTCACCATCGTTTCCGGCATAGAGCCAACCGAGAATTAGATTTTGTGTGTTTTGATATGACGTTAAAATAACTTTTATCGGTCTCCATTTCCAAGGTTTACCGTCGTTCTGTGCCTGCCAAAGTTTCGTCCAATGTGCACCAGAATCAGCTGTAATAAACAAACCCACAAAATATTTTTACTCGAATTTGTAATTCTTAGGAATAACCACGATACCAGTTTCGGAAACTTTAAACCTTTTCTTGTCTTGCTCAACGTCAAAACCTATTTCCGTACCAGGAGGGATAATCACATTCTTGTCAATTATAGTTCTACGTATGTGTGCGTAACGCCCGATGTTCACATTGTTCATTATTATCGAATCGGTGATGTAGCTGTAACTATTAACTCTGACATTGGGACCTAAAATAGAACGCTCGACAAGTCCACCGGAAATAATTGTCCCGTCGGTTACCAACGAATTGTAAGCCCGCCCTACTCTTTCTCCCTCGTGGGAAAGTGTTTTAACCGGCGGGTACTGATACTGCATTGTTCTCAAAGGCCAATGAGTATCGTACAAATTGAAAATAGGATTAACATTTATTAAATCCATGCTCGCGGCGTAATAGCTGTCGATTGTTCCAACGTCCACCCAGTAAGGTTCTTCCTTGTCGTTTTCATCAACAAACTTGTACGAATAAATAGAGTAGCCGTTCTTAATCATGTAGGGAATTACATGTTTACCGAAATCCGTATTTTCTATTTTCTTTGATTCCATTTCCTCTAAAACTTCAGCCAATATTTGAGCTTCGAAAATGTAAATGCCCATATTAACAAATGAGAAATCGGGTTTGTCGGGAATAGAGGGCGGGTCTTTCGGCTTTTCGATGAACATTTTAACTTTGTACTCTTCGTCCACACCAATAACGCCAAATCGTGATGCCTGAACCTGCGGATATTCAATGCTTGCAATTGTCAAATCGGCTTTCTTATCGGTGTGATAAGTTAACATTTTCAAGTAATCCATTTTGTAAATATGGTCGCCGGAAAGAATCAACACCCTTTTAAATTCACTGTCGTGAGTAAGATTCATATTTTGGTGGATTGCATTAGCTGTGCCAAGATACCAATTGTTGCTTGTCTTAAATTGTGGCGGAACGGTGTAAATGAACTCGCCCAAAGCAGGATTAAAAATGCTCCATGCTTCGAACAGATGCCGGGTTAGCGAGTCACTTTTGTACTGTGTAAGAACGTAAATCTTTCTCATTCCCGAATTCAAACAATTTGAGAGAGCGAAATCGATTATTCTGTATTTACCACCGAAGGGCACGGACGGCTTGGTTCTGTATTTAGTTAGCGGGTCTAATCTTTGCCCCTGACCGCCTGCAAGAATCATTGTAAGCGTATCGCGAAGTAATGACGAACCTGGATATCTCATTATTCTCTTATTTTATTTTTGGATTACTTTTGTAAAATTAATAAATATCTGAATAAGAAATAATTTTTTATTCAAAATCTTTAATTTTATAAATGCGTAAAAGAAAGAAAATTTTTCTGTTTGTGTTAACCTTCATTTTGGTTGCAATCGCTTCGCTCTACTTCATTTTCCAGAATGAGATAGCAAGAGTGATTGAGGTTTATTCCTTTGTCAACAAATTCGACAAAGATGCTTTCACCCAAGAATATTCTAAAAATTACATTTACAATGCTCAAAAAAAATTAAATGTTCTTTATTATTATTTAAATATTAACATCAACTTTGAAAACGAAACAATAGACGGCACGGCAAAAATTACCGCAGTACGAAACGATAAAAGTCTAACCGAAATTCCACTTAATTTTCGGGACGGATTCAATATCATCTCTGTTAAATATAATAATAACAAGGTGAAACCTGCCTATAGTAACAATCACATTACAATAC
>WFQV01000117.1 GCA_015486905.1 Melioribacteraceae bacterium
GATATATAGTACAAAGAAGCGCGAAGCGCTTCAATTTCAATAACTGCGGGCGAAACCCGCAGAAAAGAACAACGCTTAAAAGAAGAACTGCGAAAGCAGTTCAATTATGCGTGTGTCAATACCATTCTAAGTGGGAAAAATATTGCCACCAAATTTAAACTTGTACCAAATTAAAAATAAATTTTTAATATTTTACAGGATAAAAAATTTTAATAAAATCCAAATTCTTAATAAATTTAAAAAACGTATTGAAATTAAATTTAAAGGTAGAAATATGAAGATTCACGAATATCAAGCGAAAGAGATTTTGAGAAGTTACAATGTTGCCGTCCCTCAAGGATATCCGGCAACGACAGTTAAACAAGCAGTTAAAGCCGCTGAAAAATTAGGCGGAAATGTTTGGGTGGTAAAGGCACAAATTCACGCCGGAGGAAGAGGTAAAGGCGGCGGAGTTAAATTGGCAAGGAGCAAAGAGCAAGTTGAAAACTTCGCCAAACAAATGCTGGGGATGACACTGGTTACTCACCAAACCGGACCGGAAGGTAAAAAAGTAAGAAGACTTTTAGTGGAGCAAGGCGTTGACATCGACCGCGAACTTTACGTGGGAGTTACGCTTGACAGAGCACAATCGAAGAACGTTGTAATGGTTTCCACCGAAGGCGGTGTTGAAATTGAAAAGGTTGCCGCTGAGACTCCGGAGAAAATACTGAAAGAAACCGTTGACCCGGCAATCGGTTTGCAAGCATACCAGGCGCGCAAACTTGCTTTCGGCTTGGGCTTGGAAGGCTTGCAGTTTAAGAATGCTGTTAAGTTTCTGCTTGCACTTTACAAAGCTTACGAAGCAACGGACTCCTCACTCGCAGAAATTAACCCGCTGGTAGTAACAAAGGAAGGCGACGTGATTGCTCTCGATGCTAAAATGAACTTCGACGACAACGCCCTGTACAGACACCCGGAAATTGTAAAGTACCGAGATTTGCATGAAGAAGAGCCTTTGGAGATTGAAGCTTCAAAATATCATTTGAATTACATTAAGCTGGACGGCAACGTCGGTTGTATGGTCAACGGTGCAGGACTTGCAATGGCAACGATGGATATTATTAAACTTGCCGGCGGTGACCCGGCAAACTTCCTGGATGTTGGCGGAACGGCTAACAAAGAGACAGTCGCTAACGGCTTTAAGATTATCCTTTCCGACCCGAATGTCAAAGCAATTTTGATTAACATCTTCGGCGGGATTGTCCGATGCGATATTGTTGCGCAAGGTGTAATTGACGCAGTAAAAGAGATTAATGTTAAAGTGCCAATTGTAGTACGACTTGACGGCACAAACGCCGAAGCGGGAAGAGAAATGCTTGAAAAAGCCGGCTTAAATTTTGAGGTGGCAAGCACACTTAAAGAAGCTGCTGAAAAAGTCACGGCGGTTATCGCCAACTAACATTTCTTTCAGTCGTGAAACTAACCGGCGCGGGGAGAATAACTCTTCGTGCCGGTTTTGGTTTTAAAGAAGACTTTCCGACGTAATCGTCAACTATAATTTAAAACACTTTGCCCGCATTATGTGTAGTCATTATTTTTAACAGTGCTTGTTAATTCATCAAACAAACTAGGCATTTTATTTTTTGAATTAACACCCTTTTTTTTCTTTATAAAATCAAGTCTGTATTCTAATGAAATGTTCCCGTTATTTTTTAAACGTTCCTGTATCATTCTATAGTAATCAGGGTGTATTTCGCAGCTAATAAAGTTTCTTTTTAATTTTTTTACATGAATAATTTCAGAACCACTTCCCCCGAAATGAATAAAAACCGTGTCATTTTCTTTTGTGCTTGCTTTTACCAACAATTCAAACAAAGCCAATGGTATTTGGCATGAATGGAAAGTTTTATCTTTTGATACGTTTTTTACCAAATCCGCATAAATCCATGAATAAGGCATCCTGCCTTTATCTCCCAATGCAATTCTTTTTTTGATACGTTTATCGTTAGGATTTTGATATGGTTGAGCTACCTGATTCTTGTAGAAAGCATTATTCTTGGTTTTTGTGGCGTGCAAGATACTGCGATGTGCGGTTGTAAATTTTCTCGGGCTATGCCCTACATTAGAATTATAAACCCACACATATTCAAAAACATCGTGAGCGGCTTCATCAAGATATTTTACCCATAAATAAGCATTTTGTTTCGGGTAATTTATTGTGAACAAGTTGCCTGTGGGTTTTAATATTCGCATACTTTCTTTTATCAACTCGATATACCAATCAATATACTCATTCCATTTCTTTTTGTAATTCTTCCCGGCATAATTTATTCCCACATTATAGTCAGGATCACTATATACCATATCAACTGAATTATCGGGAAGTTCTTTAAGAATTTCCAATACGTCCTTATTAAAAACTTTATTGATGTATTTTTCCGCTAACATTTTTTATCGTTTAATTAAATTATATTGTGCGTTCTTAACAAGTTTTATGCTTACCGCTACCGAGATGAATGATGAAATAATCTTTTTCAACTAATATTTCCGGAAATATTCGAGTATTATCCAATTTTGTAGCGTCAAAGGGATTGCCAAAACCTATTTTTTTTGAAATGGTTTTGACTAAATCATTATCAAATTCATAATTATTTGTCTTTTGACAAATATTAAAAATTTCCTTGATTGCTTCTTGCTTTTTATTCATTTGC
>WFQV01000118.1 GCA_015486905.1 Melioribacteraceae bacterium
AGGATGTTAAAAATATTAAAAGGGGAGACTTTGTCGCAACGGCAGGCTCGGGACACGCAGAATTCGTCGTGGCGCCCGAAAATCTTGTTTGTAAAATACCTAAAAATTTAAGTTTCGAATACGCCTCGACCGTTGCTCTCGGAGCTATCGCAATGCAAGGCGTTAGACGCGCAAATTTGAGCCTGGGAGAAAGATGCGTTGTCGTCGGCACGGGCGTAATTGGTTTTTTGGTAATACAGCTGTTAAAAGTTGCCGGTATTCGAGTTGCCGCTGTTGAGCCGGACACGGAGAAATTAAAATTAGCAGAACAGTTCGGTGCCGAAATCATTTGCCGGGACAGTAGCGAAGCCGTTAAATTTGTTTCGCAATGGACGGGCGGGAACGGCGCGGATTCGGTTATTTTTACAGCTTCAACTCAAAGCAGCGAGCCGCTGTCCCACTCATTCCAAATGTGTAAAAAGAAAGGTACAGTCGTCCTCGTAGGCGTTTCGGGAATGAACATCAAGCGGTCGGATATTTACGTTAAGGAATTGGATTTTAAGATTTCTTCTTCTTACGGTCCCGGAAGATATGATAAAACCTACGAAGAAGAAGGCGTTGATTATCCCTTTCCTTACGTGCGCTGGACAGCAAAGCGGAATATGGAAGAGTATCTCCGCCTATTAGCCGAGGGTAAAATTTCAATCGGTAATTTGATTACTCACAGATTTGACATTGAAAATATTTCGGAAGCCTACGAAAGGTTGAAAACAAAGAGCGAGAAACCTCTAATGGTGATTCTTAATTACAAAAAAGATGTTGAGGAATTAAAGGAGAACAAAATAATTTTAAAAACAAAACCGGTTCAAAAAGGGAAAATCAAAGTGGCTTTGGTCGGTGCAGGCGGGTTTGCCAAATCGGTTCACTTACCGAACTTGGAAAAATTGAACAAACAATTTTCATTAAAAGCAATAGTGAACAAAACCGGTTACACGGCTAAAGCCTTCGGTGAACACTTTAATGCCGAATATATAACTACCGACTTTAATGAAATATTAAACGACAATGAAGTTGATTTGGTAATGATTACAACTCGGCACGATAGTCATGCAGAGTTGACACTCAAAGCATTGCAAGCGGGGAAAAATGTTTTTGTAGAAAAGCCCCTTGCTACAAATCAGGAAGAATTGGAATTAATTAAAAATTTTTACAATTCCGCCAAAACAAACAAACCGCTTTTAATGGTAGGTTTTAACAGGCGGTTCAGTCCGTTAATCTCTGAAATTAAAAAGCACACGGATGCGCGAATAAACCCAATGGTTATTCACTACAGAATGAATGCGGGGTTTATTCCGCTTGACCATTGGGTTCACAAAAGCGGCGGTAGAATAATAGGCGAAGCCTGCCATATTATTGATTTAATGAATTACTTAACAGGCGCAAAAATAAAATCAATTAGTTGCGAAGAAATGACTCCGGCCAACGAAAAATATTCTGCCGAAGATAACAAAACGTTTACCTTAAAATACGACGACGGTTCAATTGCAACGGTTTCTTATTTTGCCGTGGGTTCGAAGGGACTCCCCAAAGAGTACATGGAAATTCACTTTGACGGAAAATCCGTTATTCTTGACGATTACAAATCGCTTAAGGGATTCGGGCTTAAAATGAAGGAAGTTCATTCCGACTTTTCGCGTAAGGGGCATTTTGAAGAGCTTCAAGCCCTTGCCGAAGCGCTAAATAATAAAAGTGATTTTCCCATCCCCCTTTGGGATTTGTTCCAAACGACAGAAGCAACATTTTTAATTAGCGAGAATTGTTGAGATGAACAACGCGAAATTCTCTTTTGTTGTACTGCATTATTTGTCGCTTAACGATACAATCGAATGTGTGGACTCAATATTAAAGAATATTGATTATGAAAACTACTATATTGTTGTAGTAGATAACGGTTCGCCTGACAACTCTGGGAAAGTTCTTAAAGAGAAATACGAAACGCATTCTAAAGTAAAAGTAATTCTGAACAAAAAGAATTTAGGGTTTGCAAAAGGCAATAATATCGGGTTTAACTTTGCCAAGAAAGAATTAAAATCCGATTTCATCGCGTTAATTAACAACGATACGATAATAGAACAAAAGGACTTTATTCGGAAAATACTTGATGAATTTAACCGCAGCAATTTTCACATTTTGGGACCGGATATTATTTCTCTAAAAGACGGCGGGCATCAAAACCCTCGAGACTTAACATTACAAAATTACGACGAATTGCAAGCAATGATTAAGCAATACAAAATAAAATTGTTTCTTAATTATTTCTTTGCAGACAAAATTTTAGAAAATCTGAAAAAGAGATTTTTAAGAAAACCGTTAATCAAACAGACAATTACGAAGGCAGGCACTTGGAAAGAAAGAGCTGAAGGAGTCAAACTCCATGGCAGTGCTTTAATATTTTCACCCTTGTACATTAAACGTTACTACGGTTTATACCCTAAAACGTTTATGTACAGCGAAGAAGCAATCCTTTATTTCGTTGCAAAAAGAGATGGGCTAATTACAATCTATTCGCCTGATGTAAAGATTTTACACAAAGAGGATTCTTCCACTAATGCTGTAATGAATTACGGTTTTAAGAAAAGAAGATTTTATTACAAGAATTTTATTAAATCCGGCTATGCCCTGCTTGAATTAATGAAAGGAGAAAAATAATTGGCGGAAATTTTAAAATGTCGTATCTGCGGCAGCACCGAAGACAATAGAAAATTTGTCGCTCGCGAAATGATGTTCGGAACGAAAGAAGAATTTGAATATTTTCAATGCGGCAGTTGTGGGTGCATTCAAATCAAAGAAATTCCCGAAGACCTGTCAAAATATTATCCCGAAAAGTACAATGCATTTGATGAAGTAAAAAAGACGAAGGATTTTTTTCTCAAAGGCATTCTGAAAAAAATAATGGCCAAGCACTTTTTAACCGGCAACAAAAATTTGCTCGGTAAATTTCTATTAAAAAAATTTGACCCCGGGTTCTTGCCGAAAATAAAAAAAACAGGAGTAAAGTTTAATTCAAAAATTTTAGATATCGGCTCCGGCAGCGGCTATCGTCTAATTGGGCTTGCACGCTTTGGTTTTGAAAATCTTACCGGCATTGACCCTTTTATTAATAAAGACATTTACTACGACAATGGAGTAAAAATTTTTAAAAAGGACATTTACAATTTCAAAGGGAAATACGATTTGGTGATGCTCAACCATGTTTTCGAACACATGCCGGAACCGTTTTCTGTAATGAAAGAAATTAACCGTTTGTTAAATGACGGTGCTTTTGCTTTGATTAGAATCCCCGTGGCGGGTTCGTATTCCCAGAAAAAATACGGTGCTAACTGGGTGGGAATGGACCCGCCTCGACACTTGTTTATTCATACGAAAAAGAGTATTCAAATTTTAGCGGAGAAGTCTGGTTTTGAATTGGCCGACGTTTGTTACGACTCGTCAGAGTTTCAGTTCCTTGCGAGCGAGCAATACAAACGCGGCATTCCGCTCCGCACGGAAAAGTCTTTTTACGATAATCCCGACAAATCGGTTTTTACAAAAGAGCAAATTGCCAAATATCGCAAGAAAGCTGAAGAGCTTAATAAAAAAGGAGAAGGCGACGCTGCTTGTTTTTACTTAAAGAAAGTTAAAGATCCGGATGAGCAAGGAAATTGAGAAAATAGAAAAGTCACTCTCAAAACTTTTGGAATGGCTCGAACTTAACGGCTACGCCGGTTACGATCCATACGACATTAAAGCCCTTCCGTTTGTCAGAAAAATTACCGCTCTCGGCAACAAAAACATTTTTTTCGAAGCACTTCGAGAAGTGCTGTTCGAGTTATTCCTAATGTTTCCAAATGCAAGCCGGAAATTATTGGGCGTGCGACCCCAAGTTAATGCCAAAGCAATGGGACTATTTGCCCGGGCATTTGTGGATTTGTATTCGGTTTACAACGATTCGAAATATTTAACAAAAGCGCTTGAAACAATTGATTGGCTCGATGCAAATTACAATAAAAATTACAAAGTCAAAGGTTGGAGTTACCCTTTCGACTGGCAGGCTAAAGTCTTAATACCCGCCGGTACACCAAACGGTATTGTTACCACCGCTGTCGGAGACGCCTATTGGGCAATGTACAAATTAACCGGTGAAGACAAATATTTAAACACATGTAAAGATGTTTGTGAGTTTTTGTTGATTCTCCCGCAGGACGAAATATCCGACGAACAAATTTGCTTTTCTTACACACCGGTTTTTGTTAATCACGTTCACAATCTTAATCTTTTCGTTGCCGAGTTTTTAATAAGGGTAGGCAAAGAAACCGGGAGAAAGGATTGGGTTGAAACGGGGAACAAAGCGGTTAATTACACAATTGCAAACCAAGAAGAGGACGGCTCATTCGATTACGACGGACCTCCGGAAAAATTACGAGGGTTTAAGGACAATTACCACACTGCTTTTGTTCTGCGCAAACTTTACGACATCTACAAATTAACTGACAGAGAAGACGTTAAACAAAGCCTTGTAAAGGGCTACAATTTTTACATTAATAATTTTTTCGAAGAAGAAAGAGTTCCTAAGTTCACACCCTTAAGGAAATACAGAATCGACATTCATTCATCAGCAGAAAGCATTAATTGCCTCTCCGAATTGTCGGATTTGTTTCCCCAAGCACTGGAGATTACTTTTAATGTAGCAGACTGGACAATTGAAAATTTGCAAGACGAGGAAGGATATTTTTACCACGGAATTTTTAAAAGCAGAATAACGGGTAAGCCGTTTGTGTCCAAAATAGCTTACATCCGTTGGGGAGAAGCGTGGATGCTGAAAGGATTGAGTAACCTAATCAAAAAATCGAAAAAAGTTTAAAATGTTAAAATCTCTTAAATCTACATTTAAACACAGCTTAATTTACGGCTTCGGGAATTTTTCCAGCAAGTTAATTGGGTTGATTTTACTTCCTCTTTTTACCTCACTGTTAACCACCGAAGAATACGGCATACTTTCGATTTTAGAAATTTCTTCCCAGATTTTAATTACAGTTTTTGCACTTAACCTCCACACGGCAATGCTGCGCTGGGCAGCGGTTGAAAAAAATGAGAAGGAAGAAAAGGCAATTGTTTTTACTACCTTAATAGGACTTTTAATAATGGGGGTTTTGGTCTCGGCTGCTTTTATTCCTTTCAGCAGGACTTTCTCGGAAATATTCTTCAGCAATTTGAAATTCAGTGATTATTTTACAATTCTTTTCCTTACCTCGTCATTCGGAATAATAAATTTTTTACCGTTAACCCTTTTCAGATTAAAGGAGCGTTCGGGACTTTACTCAATTTTTTCAACCGGAAGATTTACAATTGTTTTACTGCTTGACATTTACTTCCTCGTCTATTTGCACATGGGTGTCAAGGGGATAATTTTAAGTCAGTTAATCGGACAAGCTGCGTTTTTAGTTTTTTCATTACCGTTTATTTTCAAACATATTTCCCCCAAAATAAATTTCAAACTGCTTTGGGAAATGATTGCCTTTGGTGTACCGCTTGTTTTCAGCTCATTAGCGGGTTTGGTGCTTACGATGAGTGACAGGTACGTAATCAAATTCATTAAAGGAGATGCCAGCGTTGGGCTTTATTCGCTGGGTTTTAAGATTGCAGGAATAATTAATGTTTTCATTGTTCAGTCTTTCCATTTGAGTTATGTGCCGATTGCTTTCAAAAAGTTAAAAGAAGAAGGCAACAAACGTTTCTACTCCAAGATGTTAACCTACTATGTTTTTGTGCTTGTATTGAGCGCTCTTTTTATTTCGGTTTTCGGGCGCGGAATTGTGCACCTATTGGCTCGCAGTAAAAGTTACTGGGATGCTTTCTACGTTGTCCCTATTATTTCGTTTGTCTTTATTTTTAAAGGGATGCAGTACATCATTTCTCTCGGTTTCCAGTACGTCAAAAAGAATAGTTACAATGTGTTGGTTGTGAGTATTTCGGCGGTAATTAACCTGGCGCTAAATATTCTTTTCGTTGAATATTGGGATTACCTCGGCGCGGCTGTTGCCACATTGATTTCGTTTTTCGTAATGACTTTGCTTACTTACTATTTTTCACAGCGGCTTTTCAAGATTAAATTTGAAGTAATGAAAATAATCAAAATGATTGCACTGGGAGTTGTTCTCTTTTTAGTTTCGCTTTTTATTACCGATGTAAATTTTTGGTTAAATCTATTCTTAAAACTTCTCTTAATCG
>WFQV01000119.1 GCA_015486905.1 Melioribacteraceae bacterium
AATTAAAAATTATCTGTTCTATCTAAGTGCTTCTAAACTTCTAAACCGCCGAAGGCGAACTAAACCTCTAAACTAAGACCGAATGAATGACGAGTAATGGGACGCAGATTTGTCATGATTGATTATGATTTCCGCTGAATTTACAATTAAAAGTTAGAAATTTAAAATAAGAAATAATAATTTTCTGCTTGCTTTTCACTATTATAAGATAGCAATTCATCCTTCTCCAGACTTTTCATTTATAATTCAACATTCATAATTGTTATCTAATATCCAACCATCCATTCATCCAATCATCCATTCATCCAACATTCCAATCATCCTTAGCTCGGCGAAGCCGATAACCTATTTCCCAATTTCGATTATTACACAAAGTTTAAAATATTTTGACAAAAAAAACGAAGATTTGATTGAGAATACCATTCAGCACTTTTGAATATGTTCATTTTTCAAACATATTCACCCTTTCCCTCCTTCCCTTTCAGAAAGGGAAGAAGGGCGAGGTTCTCAAAACACACCCAGAGTCAAGCCTCCCTACTGCCTGCCCTGCCTGCCGGTAGGCAGATCGGGAAGGGAGCAAAAGGGTGGGTTGGGAAAAATAAGGAAAGCAAAAAATAGTAACAAAACGCTAAAGTGGAAAAGACAAGCTAATATTTTTTGCCAACGAATTTAAACTTGTATCCCCGTCAAATATTCTTCAAAATATTTGTTAAATCAGTTAAATAATATTAAATTTGCAATTCTATTTCTCGCCCCTTTGGGGCGATTTTTGTTTGTGTTTACTTAATCGGTGTATGTTGCCGGTTAAATTGAAATAAGAAAAAATTAAAAATCTTTATTCTTTCCTTTCCGTCGAATAAAAACGAAAAGAAAAAAATTAAAACGAAAAAGACTATTGAGATTAAATAAAAATCAAATATTGAATTTACTTGAAAATGTTACTTCCGAAGAAGGTTACATGCTCATTGACATTAACCTAAAAGGGAATGAAAACAATGCCGTGATTGAAGTGTTTGTGGACAATGTTCAAGGAGTTACGGCGAAGGACTGCGAAAAGTTAAGCCGTAAATTTGAAGTTGTGTTGGAAAATAAAATATTCGGCAGTAAAAAATATCGCTTGGATGTTTCTTCGCCTGGTATTGACAGACCATTGAAATATTTACCGCAATACACAAAACACATTGGCCGGGAATTAAGAGTTACTTTCCTTTCGGAAGAAGGAAAAAAAACTTTTGAAGGTAAGCTTGTTGAAATTCAGGAAGACGAACTGAAATTTCTTCAAAAAAGGAATGAAATTAAGATTAAATTTGGAAACATTATTAAAGCAAAAGTTTTAATTAGCTTTTGATATTGGAGGCTTTAAATTATGAATAGTGAAATAGTTGAATCCTTTGCGCAAATGGTCCGCGAGAAAAATCTCGACAAAGACGTTCTCGCAGGAATTATCGAAGAAATATTCGGCCTGCTAGTACGTAAAAAATACGGACAGGAAGCCGTTTTCGACGTGGTGGTTAATATGGACAAAGGTGATATTGAAATTTTCCTGGAACGTGAAATAGTTGACAAAGTTGATGACCCGAATAGACAAATTAGCATTGATGAGGTGGAAGCTCGCGGTAACGATGAAGAGTTGGAAGTAGGCGACGATTACGTTGAAAAACTTGAGCTTTCTACATTCGGAAGACGCTTAATTAATTTGGCTCGTCAGAGTTTGAATCAAAAAATTAAAGAGATTGAAAAGGAACTTGTTTTTAACGAGTACACCGATATGCTTGGCGAAATTGTAGTAGGTGATATTTACCAAGTGCGTAAAAACGATGTGTTAATTAATCACAACAAGAACGAGCTTATACTACCCCGCAGCGAACAAATTCCGCGTGAAAGATATCGCAAAGGTGATACCATCCGTGCTGTTGTGAAGGAAGTAACAAAAATCAAAAACAGACCCTTGGTTGTTGTCTCCCGCTCGGATAATCAATTCCTCAAAAAGTTATTTGAAATTGAAATACCTGAAATTTACGACGGCGTAATCGACATTAAAGCAATTGCGCGCGAACCCGGTGAACGGGCTAAAGTTGCCGTTGAATCTCAAGATCCCCGCATCGACGCCGTTGGCGCCTGCGTTGGAATGAAAGGCGTTCGAATTCACGCGATAGTAAGGGAATTAAATAACGAGAACATTGACGTAGTTAACTACACCGATGATCCTGCTATTTTCATTCAACGTGCACTTGCACCGGCAAAATTAAAACAATTGGAAATTGACGAGGGAAACAAAGTTTGTACCGTAACTGCCGATAGCGACCAAGTCTCGTTGATCGTTGGTAGAAACGGCGTTAACATACGTCTTGCAATGAAATTAACCGGCTACGATATTGAAGTAATCCGCGAAGAGAAACCGTTCGAAGAATACGAAGACGATATCGAGCTGGTAGAGCTCAAAGAAGAACTTACTCCCGAAATAGTTGAATTACTAATTAACAACCGGTACGATACGGCAGTTGAAGTTCTTACCGCCGGAGTTGACGAATTGAAAAAAATCGAAGAGCTGACGGACGAACAGGCTCAGAACATAATTGAAATTCTTAAAAGCCAATTTGAAGAAGAAGAATAGAAAATAAATTTTAATGTGGTACTATTATGGCGGAAGCTAAAAAGAAAAAATTAAGATTGTACAAATTAGCCTCGGAGATTAATCTTGCAACCGACACTCTGAGTGAATTTCTCGAAGGTAAAGGATACAAGATTAAAAGCGTTCAATCCGTGATTACAGACGAAATGCTCGCGGAAATTTATTCCCACTTTAAAAAGGATATTGAAAAATCCGAGAAGCATCGTAAAAATCTTGAAGAGTTTTACAAGAACAGAATTAAAAGGAATGTGGAACCCGAGGAGACTGCTATTGAAGAGACGGAGACCGAAGAAGAGTCGAAGAAAGAAATAAAAATTATCGACAAGGGTGAACCGGAGGAGGAAAAGGTTGCCGAAACCGAAGCTACGGTTGAAGTGGAAGAAGGAAAGAAAGAAACCCAACCTGCCGAAACTGAAGTTGAAGCCGTAGTACAAACCGAAGAAGAAAAGGCGGAAGAAGAAAGCGCAAGGAAAACCGAACAGGAAGAAGTTTCCACCGATGAAGAAAAGTTTGTTACCGAAACGGAGAAGAGGTTGAAGGAAAATTCTACCGGGCTAAAAATTGTTGGGAAGGTGGAACTCGAAGAAAAACCCCGTAAAGGCAGAAAGCGTAAATCGAAAAAAGCTAAAGCCGGGGGTGAAAAAAAGAAGACTAAGGAGAAGGGCAAAAAAGAAAAAGCCACTGAAGAGGGAAAGGAGAAAAAAGAAAAGAAAGAAGCGAAAGTTACAGGGGAAGAAAAACCGGCAAAGAAAAAGAAAAAATTAAAAGCCAAAAAGCGAAAGAAAAAAGAAGAGGAAGAGGAAAAACTCTCCCGCAAAAAACGTAAAGCTAAAAAAGCCGAAATAAACAAGCACGAAGTTGACCTTGCAATTAAACGTACTTTGATGAGCATGGACGAGTCCGCTTTAGCCGGACGTGCTAATGTTCGTAAAAAGAAACGTAAAGAAAAACAAGATGAATTGGAGAAGTTAGAAGAAATTAAAGAGCTGGAAAAATCCAAAATTAAAGTTACCGAATTCATTGCAGTCAACGAGCTTGCGAATTTAATGAAAGTTAATGTAAGCGATGTAATTCAAAAGTGCATTGAACTCGGTTTAATGGTTTCGATTAATCAGAGGCTCGATTTCGAAACAATTTCACTCGTTGCCGACGAGTTCGGTTTTGAAGTTGAACTTGAAGAAGAAAGCGCTCTTGAACTTTTGGAAGATGAAGAAGACCCGCCCGAAGCATTGCAGCCGAGACCTCCTATTGTTACGGTAATGGGGCACGTTGACCATGGTAAAACTTCTCTGCTCGATTTTATTCGTAAGGCAAATGTGGTTGCAGGAGAGTCGGGAGGAATTACACAGCATATCGGCGCTTACCAAGTTGAAATTGAAGAAGGAAAGAAAATTACTTTCTTGGATACTCCCGGTCACGAAGCTTTTACAGCTATGCGCGCCCGCGGTGCAAGCATTACGGATATCGTCGTGCTTGTGGTTGCCGCTGATGATGCGGTAATGCCGCAAACAGTCGAGGCAATTAACCACGCGCAAGCAGCGGGTGTTTCAATAATTATTGCAATTAACAAGATTGACAAACCCGGTGCAAATCCGGAGAAAATTAAACAGCAGTTAGCGGAAAGGAACATCCTTGTCGAGGATTGGGGAGGCAAATACCAGTCTGTTGAACTTTCGGCCAAAACGGGCGACCACGTGGACGAGCTTTTGGAGAAAATTCTTTTGGAAGCCGAAATGTTAGAACTTAAAGCAAATCCTAACCGAAAAGCCCGAGGTGCAATAATTGAAGCAAAGGTTGAAAAGGGTCGTGGAATTACAGCGACGGTTCTTATTCAGAAAGGGACGCTGAAAATCGGTGAGCCTTTCGTAGCCGGTATTCATCATGGCCGTGTCCGTGCAATGTTCGACGAAAGGAACAACAAAATCCTTGAAGCTCCCCCTGCCGCACCCGTCCTGTTACTTGGATTTGAAGGACCCCCTCAGGCAGGAGATATTTTTGCTGTTGTAGAAAGTGAAAAGGAAGCCCGTGAAATTAGCAACAAGCGTCAGCAATTAAAACGCGAACTCGATTACCGCCAAGTTAAACTCTTAACTCTTGACGAAATTGCAAATCAAATAAGTAAGGGCGGAATTAAAGAACTTGCGCTTGTAGTTAAAGGAGATGTTGACGGCTCCGTCGAAGCCCTTTCCGATTCTTTTATGAAACTTTCAAACGAGAAAGTTACCGTGAAAGTTATTCACAAAGGCGTTGGCGCTGTTACGGAAAGCGATGTTCTGTTAGCTTCGGCTTCGGGCGCTATTATTGTGGGATTCCACGTAAGACCCAATGTTAATGCAAGGCGTCTAGCGGAAAAGGAAAATGTTGATATCCGTCTTTACAATGTGATTTACGATGCTATTAATGAAATTAAATCCGCACTCGAGGGATTGCTTGAACCCGTCCTTTCGGAAAAACCCGTCGGTACGGCCGAAGTTCGTGAAACGTTTAAAGTACCTAAGGTTGGCACTATTGCAGGCTGCCATGTTACGGACGGTAAAGTTTTGCGCTCTTCGAAAGTAAGACTCTTTAGGGAAGGCGTAGCTATTTACGAAGGACAGCTTTCCTCGCTTAAAAGATTTAAAGACGACGTTAAGGAAGTTGTTGCCGGCTACGATTGTGGTATTGGAATAGCTAACTTTAACGATATTAAAATCGGCGATATTATTGAAGCTTACGAAGTAATTGAAACAAAACAAAAATTAGATTAGAATGTCCATTAGAACGGAAAAAATACAAAAGTTAATTAAAGAAGAAATCAGTTTGATTTTTCTACACAAAATTCAAGACCCTGAGCTTGGGCTGACGACGATTACAAAGGTAAAAATAACACCCGATTTGCGCTCGGCAAAGGTTTACATCTCTGTCCTTGACAGAAACAAAAGGGAAGAATCGTTGAACAAAATAAACGATTTAAGCACCTTGATTCGCACCGAGTTAGCACACAGAGTAAGATTAAGACATGTGCCCGAATTAACATTTTTTATTGACGACAGTTTGGATTACGTTGAGAAAATGGAAAATATTTTTAGAAAGATTCACGAAAATGATAAGCAAGAAGACGAACGGAATTGAAAATATTGATTTTAAGTCCGGCGAAGTTATTTTAATAGATAAATATTCCGGTTGGACGTCCTTCGACGTTGTGAATAAAATTCGTAAAATTACACACACTAAAAAAGTGGGTCACGCAGGGACTTTAGACCCCGCCGCTACCGGCTTGCTCATTGTTTGTACGGGTAAAAAGACAAAAGAAATTTACAAGTACCAGCAAGCCGAGAAAGTTTATTCGGGCGTTATCCGTCTCGGTGAAGTAACCGACACATTCGATGCGGAAGGGAAAATTTTGGAAACCCGCGAAGTAGTTAATTTGTCGGAGAAAGAAATATTAACTGCTCGCAATGCTTTCCTCGGTGAAACCGAACAAATACCTCCGATGTATTCTGCCAAAAAGCACAAAGGGAAAGCTCTTTACAAATATGCCCGTAAAGGTGTGGAAGTTGAAAGAGAACCCCACTCGGTTAGAATTTTTTCTTTCGATATCTTAAATATTTCCCTGCCGGATATTAGTTTTAGAATTAAATGTTCGAAAGGGACCTACATCCGGGTTATTGCTTACGACTTCGGAGAAAAATTAGGTGTGGGAGCTCACTTGAAAGAATTACGCAGGGAGAAAATAGGGGAGTATTCCGTTGAGGATGCCCTGACAATTGACGAATTCACTCAAACTTTTTACACTAAAAACGTTACGGTTAATTAGAAAGAAATAAGATGAAAATATACACGGACAATACACAAATAGTTAAAGATTCTAACACTGTGGTTACAATCGGTACGTTCGACGGCGTACATTTGGGACACAGAAAAATTTTGTCCGAAACGGCAAAGAAAGCCGCCGAATACGGCGGGAGGAATTTTTTAATTACTTTTCATCCCCATCCGAGAGCAGTGGTTTCGGAAAATTACAAAATGAAATTGTTGACTACAACCGAAGAAAAAGTAAAACTTTTGGAGAGGTACGGGATTGAAAATGTTTACGTAATCAACTTTACAAAAGAATTTGCAAAGCTCTCTTCGGAAGATTTCGTGAGGGAAATAATCTGTAATAAAATCGGCGCTAAGCATTTGGTGATCGGTTACGATCATAAGTTCGGTAAGGATAGGAAAGGTGATGAGCATCTCCTGCAGGAACTGGGCGAAAAATTTGATTTTGATGTATCTGCAATTCCGCCTGTAGAGATGGACGGAGAAATAATCAGCAGTACATTAATAAGGAGAAATTTGCTGGCGGGGAAAGTTCAGAAAGCGAACAAAATGCTCGGAAGGGAATATTCCATTGAGGGCAAAGTCGTTAAAGGTTCAATGCGCGGTAGAACGTTGGGATTCCCCACTGCCAATATTGAAGTTGATTCCGAGGAGAAGTTGATTCCCTCCAACGGAGTTTACGTTGTTAAGGTCAAAGTTCGGGAGGAAATTAAATTCGGATTGCTTAATATCGGTTTCCGTCCCACATTTGGTAACGGGGAAGAACTCTTTATTGAAGTGCACATCTTTGATTTTGACGAAGAGATTTATAATTTTAAACTGAGAATTGAGTTTTTAGAGTATTTGCGTCCCGAAATCAAATTCAAAGGTAAAGAAGAATTGATTCGGCAGATAAATAAAGACAAAGAAGAAGCAATAAATTTTGTTAGTAATTTAGTTAATTAATCCCGGTCGCGGCTGGGGTTGGATTGAATAGTAAAAATAGGAGAAACGAAATGTCGTTAACAAAAGAAAGAAAACAAGAGATAATCAAAAAGTTCGGTGACAGCGAGAAGGACAGCGGAAAGGCGGAGGTTCAAGTTGCGCTCTTGACGGAGAGAATTAACAATCTTACCGCTCACTTTGCTTCCAACAAAAAGGACCACGCTTCGAGGAGGGGACTTCTTCAAATGGTCGGTAAAAGAAGGAGACTCTTGAACTACTTGAAATCCAAAGATATTGAAAGATATCGTACAATAATTAAAGAATTGAAATTAAGGAAATAAGAGGTTTTAAATGGAATATGCAAAAGAAATAGAGATTGACGGAAAATCTCTGAAAATTGAAACGGGGAAGTTTGCACGTCAGGCTAACGGCGCTGTAATGGTTACAATGGGCGGTACGATGGTGCTGGTGGCAGCTACGGCAGCCGACGAGCCGAAGCAGGACATCGACTTTTTACCCCTCTCGGTGGATTACCGCGAAAAGCCCTCCGCCGCGGGGAAAATACCGGGTGGATTTTTTAAACGCGAAGGGAAACCTACCGAGAAAGAAGTTCTGAGCGCAAGGCTAATAGACAGACCGATTAGACCCCTCTTTCCCGACGGCTACCGCTACGAATCTCAAATAGCCGCATTTGTTTATTCGTTCGACGGTCAATACGATGCGGACGTTTTGGCGGCAGTTGGAGCTTCGGCAGCTTTAATGATTTCCGACATTCCCTTCCAAGGACCAATCGGCGAGGTAAGGGTGGTAAGAGTAAACGGAAAATTTATTATTAACCCCACACTTACCGAAATAGAGGAAAGCGATTTGGAACTTACCGTCGCCGGTACGGAAGATTCAATAGTAATGGTTGAAGGCGAAGCAAAGGAAGTGGAAGAATCCGTTCTGCTGCAAGCCTTTGAAGCGGCTCACTTGGAAATTAAAAAAATAGTTGCTCTTCAAAAGGAACTTGCTTCCGAAGCAGGGAAGGAAAAGTTTGAAGCCGAAGAACCCGTGGTTGACGAAGAACTTTACGAAGATATTAAGAAATTAGCATACGAGCGTTACGTTGAACTCGTTGCTACAATCCTTTCCAAACAAGAACGTCAACAGAAGAACAAGGAGTTACAAACGGAAGTCTTGGAAGCTCTTGCCGAAAAGTACCCTGAAAGTGAGCTCGAAATTAAAGGTGTTCTCCACGATATGGAGAAGGATTTAATGCGCAAGCAAATTCTTGAAGAAGGGAAAAGATTGGACGGTAGAAATACCACCGAAGTACGTCCCATTTCAATTGAACTCGGCCTGCTGAAAATGACACACGGCTCGGCTCTCTTTACAAGGGGCGAAACGCAGAGTTTAATGACCCTTACCTTAGGTACGAAAGCCGACGAACAAATAATTGACGGATTGCAGGAAGAGTACAAAAAGAGATTTCTTCTTCATTACAACTTCCCGCCCTTTAGCGTTGGTGAGGTTGGAAGATACGGTGCGCCGGGAAGGCGCGAAATTGGTCATGGTAACCTTGCCGAACGCGCATTAAAAGCCATTATCCCCTCGGAGAAGGATTTCCCTTACACAATCCGCTTGATTTCGGATATCCTCGAATCAAACGGCTCATCCTCTATGGCTACCGTTTGCTCCGGCAGTTTGGCCCTGATGGACGGCGGTGTGCCGGTTAAATGCCCTATTGCCGGGATAGCAATGGGCTTGATTAAACAGGACGAAACGTACCAAATTTTAACCGATATTACCGGAACCGAAGATCACCTTGGCGATATGGATTTCAAAGTTGCCGGCTCGGACAAAGGCGTTACTGCAATTCAAATGGACATTAAAATAAAAGGACTTTCCTTTGAAATAATGGAAAAAGCATTGGCTCAAGCTAAGGAAGGTAGAATGTTCATTTTGGACAAAATGAATTCGGCAATAAGCGCACCGAGAGAAAGCCTTTCGCCTTATGCACCGCGTCTTATTACGTTCCCGATTAACACCGACAAAATCGGTACGGTTATCGGCCCCGGCGGTAAGGTAATTCAAAAAATCCAGAAAGATTACGGAGTGGAAGTTTTCATTGAAGAAGACGGCACCGTAAACATTGCTTCCACAAGTGCCGAGGGTGCTCAGCAAGCGAAGGAATTTATTAAATCCATCGTTGCCGAACCCGAACTTGGGAAAGATTATTTGGGTAAAGTAGTTAAGCTTACGGACTTCGGTGCGTTCATTGAAATTTTACCCGGCGTTCAAGGCTTGCTGCACATCTCGCAAATTGACAATGTAAGAGTTAACAAAGTGAGAGATTATTTCAAGGAAGGCGATACTGTTAAAGTTCGAATAGTTAAAATGGAAAACGGTAAAATCAGCCTTTCAAGGAAAGTAATCCTTAATTCTCGCGACGAAAAGGAAAAAGAAAAATAACGGTTTATCGGAAGAGCCGAGCTTTTCTAATCGGCTCTTCTTATTTTTTAACTAAGTTTTGAATTAAAGTGAAATTGTTTGGAATAGATTTTGGCAAATTAATTTTAGCTCCCATGGCGGAGATTAGCGATGCGGCTTTCAGAAAAATCTCCCGTAAATTCGGTGCCGGATTGGTCTTTACCCAAATGGTAAGCGCCGACGGAGCTTTGAAGAACAATTTCACTACTTTACGTTACCTCTCTTTTGCCCGCAACGAAAAGCCGATAGGCGTTCAAGTGCTGGGTAACGACCCTAAAATTTTGGGTCCCGCGGTAAAAGAAATTTTAAAATTTAATCCCGACATCATCGATCTAAACAGCGGTTGCCCCGTAAGTAAAGTAACATCGAACAACATGGGTTCGAGTTTAATGGACGACCCTAAGCACCTCGGGAAATTAATAAATTCAATGGTTAAATCTGCCGGCAGCACTCCTATTTCGGTCAAGTTCCGTTTGGGGAAAGATTTAACCAAAATAAATATTATTGAAAGCGCCAAAGCGGCTGAAGACAACGGCGCCGCTTTTATTACCGTTCACGTTCGTACAAGTACGGGTAAATACGACGAACGCCCGCGCTACGAATGGCTGAACAAAGTTAAAGAGGCGGTTAAAATTCCTCTCGTTGCCAACGGCTCTATCTTTAGCTTGGAAGACGCTTTGTACGTAAAAGAAAATTTTAATGTTGACGGGCTGATGATTGCCCGCGGTGCGTTGGGAAATCCTTTTATTTTCCAACGTTTCAACACATTTACTGAAAAAGGTTTTGATCCGGGTCCGCCGGATTTGAGTCTCGTTAAAGAGACTTTATTTGAACACATTAATCTTCTAAAGCTTGAATTCGGTGAAATTCTTGCTTTGGACAAAGCCAAAAAACACTCAATCTGGTACCTTAGGGAATACAACGGAATTACAAAATTATTGGAAAAAATTTTTGCGGTTAAAGATTTGAATTCACTTTACGAATTACTTGAAAATCATTTTAATAAAATTCTAAGTGGGTTTTATCCCGAAGAAGACAGAGCAATAATTCAAGAAAAGTTTTTTAAAAGGGTGCTTTTTTGGCTGTTAGAAGATAATTACAAAATATTATCAAAAACAGCGTGAGAAGTTTAAATTGATTAAAGAAATAATTATTAACTCGTCTGTCACTCAAAACAGAGTGGCAATAACAGAGGACCATAAACTGGTCGATTTTTTTGTTGACCACTTGGATAAGAAACGAATGGTGGGCGATATTTACTTGGGACGTGTAGCAAGGGTTTTACCCGGAATACGTGCCGCATTCATCGACATTGGTCTTAAACACGATGCATTCCTTCATTTCTCGGATGTCGGAAGCACCATCGGTCAACTCCAATCTCTTTTGGACGAAGATTACGACTCGGAGCCTGACGAAGAGGACTTCGAGCAGGTTGGCTTCAAAAGTTATTCGCAAAATCTTTCGACACACGAAATAACCCAAAAGTTAAAAAAAGGGCATGATATTATTATTCAAATAATTAAAGAGCCCGTTAAAGGGAAAGGTGTAAGAGTCTCCTCCTCGGTTTCGATTCCGGGGCGTTTTTGCGTCCTGCTGCCCTTCGACAGAAAGAAAGGGATTTCCAAGAAGATTACAAATTACAAAGAAAGAAAACGGCTTCAGAAAATTGCCCGCTCTATTGTTCCTTCGAACTTTGGAATAATAATTCGTACCGCCGCAAAGGGACAGAACGAAAACATCATTGCCGCGGATTTGAAATATTTGTTAAAGACGTGGGAAGAGATTCAGGAAAGTATCCAAAATTCAAGCCCCCCTGCTTTGGTTTACAAAGATGTTTCCACAACTTTGAGCGTTATCAGGGATTTGTTTACACCCGATATTAACAAAGTGTTCATCGATTCAAAAAAAGTTTTTAAAGAGATTAGGAATTACGTACGGTTTATGCAACCCGAACTTTTGGAAAGAATTGAACTTTACAAAGGCAACGAACCGATTTTCGAAGCTTTTAAAATTGAACAGCAAGTTCACGAAATGTTTTCCAAAAGGGTGTACCTGCCGAGCGGCGGCTACATTGTAATAGAACAGACGGAAGCAATGACGGTAATAGACGTCAACAGCGGTCGATACGCTGCCAAAAAAGAACAGGAGTTGAATTCCTTAAAAACCGATTTGGAAGCTTCCCGCGAAATTGTACGCCAACTTAGACTGCGGGACATCGGCGGTTTGATTGTGGTTGATTTTATTGACCTCGAAGATGAAAAAAATCGTAAGAAGATTTACGACGAACTTAGGAAAGAATTCCGACGCGACAGAGCAAAAACAGCAATGCTGCCAATGACCGATTTCGGCTTAATGCAAATCACGCGGCAGAGAATCCGCGAAAACATTTTGCAATCGACCTACGAACCTTGCCCTTACTGCCAAGGTACGGGTTGGTTGATTAGGAAAGATAATCTTATTTACGACATTGAAGAGTGGTTAAAAAAATACAAACTGCAAGGTAAGGAAAAAAGTCTGAAGTTAATTGTGCACCCTTCACTCGGCAGAAAATTGAAGCAAGGGAAAATTTCAACTTACATTAAATTTAAGTTTAAGTATTTCCTTAGACTTAAACTTGTTGAGGATGAAAAAATGGACCCCTCGTCGTTCAAGATTGTCTCAGCCAGAACGGATGAAGATCTTACGGAAGAATTTTCCTAATTGTTAATATTTTAATATCGGATTTTAGTTCTTAACTTTAAAGGTTAAGTTTACCGGAATATTTACTGAGGTGAGAAAATGAAGAAGACTAAACTTTTTAAAGTTCACGAAAAATTAGGCGCTAAGATTGTTGACTTTGCCGGCTTTGCAATGCCGGTGCAGTATTTTTCAATTATTGGAGAACATTTGAACGTAAGAAACGGAGTAGGTGTTTTCGATGTTTCTCACATGGGCGAGTTTTTCGTCAAAGGTGAGAAGGCTCTCGACTTTGTGCAGTACGCTACCGTTAACAATGCTGCAAAATTAACCGAAGGGCGAGTTCAATATTCCGCAATGTGTTACCCCGATGGCGGAATTGTTGACGACTTGCTGGTTTACAAGATAAGTGACACTGAGTTTATGTTAGTGGTAAATGCTTCGAATATCGAAAAGGATTTTGACTGGCTACAGGAAAACAACAAGTTCGGAGTGGAGTTAACTAATGCCAGTGACGATTATTCACTCTTGGCTGTTCAAGGTCCAAAGTCGAAAGAAACGGTTCAAAAGATTTGTGACAAAGAATTGGATTTGGAGTATTACCACTATTTCCGCGCGAATGTTGCAGGTATCAATATGCTTGTTTCCCGAACCGGTTACACGGGCGAGTTAGGTTACGAGCTTTATTTTCAAGGTGACGAAGCGGTTGCGGAAAAAGTTTGGAAAGCCGTTTTCGAAGCCGGAGAGGAATTCGGCATTAAACCGGCGGGACTCGGTGCGCGGGATTCTTTACGTTTGGAAATGGGATACTGCCTCTACGGCAATGACATTGACAAATCCACCAACCCGCTCGAAGCAGGATTGAGCTGGATTACAAAATTCAAAAAAGGTGATTTCATCGGACGCGATGCGCTTGTAAAAGTTAAGGAGGAGGGGCTTAAAAGAAAACTCGTTCCCATGCAAACCGGTGAGCGGGCATTCCCGCGCCACGGCTACGAAATTTCCGCTGACGGAAAAATAATCGGTCACATTACAAGCGGAACCGTGAGTCCGGTACTGAACAAACCGATTGCAATGGGCTACGTGGATATTGCTTACGCCGAGCCTGGCGCACAAGTTAATTTTGTTATTCGCGGCAAGGAAGTCCCTGCAATCGTAGTTACTTTACCATTTGTGAAAAAAGAAAAATGAAGATAAACGTTTTACTTTCGCCGCTTAATGCCGACGAGCTTTATTTTACCGGCAAAACAGTTGTAGTGGTCGATGTTCTACGGGCAACCACTACAATAATTACCGCGTTGAAAAACGGAGCAAAGGAAATTATTCCGGTTGAGTCTGTTGACTTTGCGGTAAAAGTCTCCGGAGGCTCTTCTTCCGGTCAAACTTTGCTTGCAGGTGAAAGAAATACCAAAATGATTGAAGGATTTGTACTTGGTAATTCACCTTTGGAATTCAGTGAAGAAGCAATATCGGGCAAGTCGATTATTCATTACACAACCAACGGCAGTAAGGCAATTGTAAAAGCCAAATTTGCAGAAAATCTTTTAATTGGTTCTTTTAATAACGTCTCGGCTGTTACCGAACATTTGTTGAAACTCGATAGTGATGTCGAGATTCTCTGCGCCGGTTCCAACGGAATGTTTTGCGTGGAAGATACCGTTTGTGCGGGCTGGCTGATTTCAATGCTTCAAGAGAAAAAGGGAGATTTAATTCTTTCCGATGCGGCGGAAGCAAGCCTGGTACTTAAAAAGCACTACGGTAAAAGAGTTCTTAAAATGCTTAATGAAAGTGAGCATGGAAGGCTTTTAATTGAGAACGGCTTCGAGGAAGATTTAAACGTAGCAGGGAAAATTGATTCTACGGATGTAATCCCTGTCTTTTTGCAGGGAACAATTACGAGGTACGACCCTAAAAAGTTCGACGATCCGCTTTAAAAAATTTCAGAGCTGACAAATGGCTAAGAAAAAGAGAAAGAAAGTTAAAAAAGACTCTCCCGA
>WFQV01000120.1 GCA_015486905.1 Melioribacteraceae bacterium
CAGTTGAAATCATAATAACCCCGAATGGAATTCGGGGAAAAAGATAAAATAAAAATAAGCAACTGCGGTAGCAGTTGAATTTATTCCTTCTAATTTTTAATAAGACTCTGGGGTCAAATATTTTGTCTTGAAATATCTATTATTTCTTTTTGCCACCGATTTTAAACCTGTACCCCTAAACCGGTACATATTTAAAAACAGTTACAAATAATAAAAAATCAGAAAAAAGAAACAAGAAATAAGAAATAGTTAAACGCGAGACGTAAGACGTTAGTCTCATTATTAGTTAAAAGTTGAAAATGGAAAACGAACAATGCGATAGAATGCTTAAAAAAATGTCACACATATTGACCGCTCCGCCGAATGCGGGGCTAATCAATCCATGTTACAAACTTTTGGTAAAAATTACTAACTGATTTCCATTTGTTTATCTTCCTCCTAAGTTTTGTCACGATTTTTGCTTGTCCCGCCAAAGGCGCAGAAAATCGCGCCAAAACGCTTTGTGTTTTTTCTCTCGCTAAGCCCGAGCTTAAGCTCATATTAATGAGATACCGCTCATGCGAAGATTTGTTCAAATTATTTTACAGACTTTGTTTTTCGGTAACCTGTAACAAGTCTCTCAACCTTAGCCTTAACCTCAACCTCTAAGCCAAAAACAAATTAACGACAATTTACAAGTGACTAACACGTGTGTATAATTCAACATTAATAATTTCGGTTTGTAAATTACACGAAGAGATTTTTCTTTAGCCATCCGGCTCTGTCCGTGGTAATGCCGTTAACGCCCCATTCCTTTAGCTTTCTCGCTATGTGTAAATCGTTTACCGTCCAAGTAAATATTTCCAACCCGCTTTCTTTTACTTTAGAAACGTCTTCTTCTTTTTTTAAGAATTTAAAATGGCAATCAATTCCGTCCAAGCCGGCTTTTTTTACACGCTCAATTAAATGCTCAATATTAAAAAACGGGAGAGGGAAATATTTTCTGTAAACAAGGTAGTATTTGAAATTCGGCAATTTGCGTTTCAGCATTTTCAATACTCTAATATTGAAGCTAATAAAACAAATTTGTTCGCTCGGGTTTTTAACGGATTTCAACAAATTTACCAAAGGTTGTAATATTTCTTCACCGGATTTTATTTCCAGAAATAGAATTTTGCCTTCAGGCACATTTTGTAAAATTTCATTTATGGTCGGTATTTTTTCGTCTTTCCAATTCTCCCCCATAAAATGAACGATATCAATTTTAAGTAAATGCTCAATAAAATTTTCCGCAATAATTAATTCCTTGTTTCCCGTTCGCTTTGTAGAAGGGTCATGGTGAGCAATAATTTCTTTGTCCCGTGTAAGTCTTGTGTCCACTTCAACTGCGTCGGCATCTCTTTCCCAAGCTAAATTTATTGCGGTTAAAGAGTTTTCGGGAGCGTCGGAAGATTCACCCCGGTGTGCAATTATTAAAACTTTTTTTTCAGCTGTCACTGTTTATTTGTTTAATTCCAAATTGTAGATATCTCATTTTTGATTACTGCTCAAATATAATTATTATTCGAATGAAAGAAAAAGAATTTTTAATCAATTGGAATTAAAGAAATGAAGTTCACTTTTAACTTGGAAGAATTCAAATGCGTAACCCGTTTGAAAGTTCGCTTCTCCGATTTGGATGCAATGGGTCACGTAAACAATGCCACTTATCTTTCTTATCTTGAGGAAGCAAGAATCGAATATTTCGGCTGCTCCGTTGGTTTCCCCGGCAGCAGTTTGGATTTCGGTGCTGTGGTTGCAAGAATAGACATTTCTTATTTACGTCCTATTGAATTGGGTGACAAAGTGAACATCTTTTCAAAGATGTACGAAATGGGAGAGAAAAGTTTTGACTTGAGACACGTTATTCAAGCGGAGAGGAACGGCGAATTATTTGTAGCCGCCCTCGCTTCTACAAAATTAGTTGCTTACGATTACAGAAAAAAGGAATCTTTGCAAATTCCGGACAGTACACGCGAGAAGATAGAAAACTTCGAGAAAGGGAAATAAAAAGGGAGGCTCTATGTCGAACGAAAAATTCAAAAAACCGGAATGGCAACCTCAAGGAGGGGGAGATGAATACGCTGCTAAAATTGTTAAAAGCGCGGAACCTGCAAATGCTGTTAAATTTAACACACAAAACGGAAAAAGTTTAAATACCGAATTCTCACCGGTAAAGATTATCGAGGGCGTGCGGAATAACAATCGTGCTTTACTTGCACGCGCCATTACTTTAATTGAAAGCAACTCGGCAAAACATCATGAAACGGCAAAGCAAATATTAAACGGGCTCCTTCCCTATTCGGGCAATTCATTACGAATCGGAATTACAGGAATGCCCGGCGCCGGCAAAAGCACATTAATCGAGGAGTTGGGAGTTTACCTTGTAGAGCGCGGACATAAAGTAGCTGTACTTGCCGTTGACCCAAGTAGTGAAATTTCCAAAGGAAGTATTCTAGGCGACAAAACAAGAATGGAAAAATTAAGCGGTCATCCAAACTGCTTTGTACGCCCATCCCCCGCAGGCGGGACGCTCGGCGGAGTTGCAAGAAAAACGCGTGAGACTATTACCGTAGTGGAAGCCGCCGGTTACGACACGGTTTTAATCGAAACCGTAGGCGTCGGACAAAGCGAAACAGAGGTGCGCTCAATGGTGGATTTTTTCCTTCTCGTGTTAATTCCCGGTGCAGGCGACGAACTGCAGGGAATTAAAAAAGGAGTAATGGAGCTTACCGACTGCGTGCTTATTAACAAAGCAGAGGATGAAAATTCAACGAAAGCGGAGATTTCCAAAAGAGATTACGAAAATGCACTTCACTACTTACGCCCTTACACAAAAGGCTGGGAGCCGAAAGTAATTACCGCATCGGCGATAACAGGCAAAGGAATTAAAGAACTTTGGGATTTAATAAAAACTTTTGAGGAGGAAACAAAAAAATCCTTTGTGTTTTTTGAGAACCGGAAATTACAAACTCTTTCGTGGACAAAAAAAATAATAGAAACAGGACTAAAAGAGTCATTCTACAATGACGATGAAATCAAACAAAAATACCCAATGTTAAAAGAAAAAATTCTTGCAGGGGAAATTACACCTACATCCGCTGCGGAAGATCTGCTAAATTCATTCCTTAATAAACGTAAAACTTAATTCTCTTCCAGTCTTGGCAAAACAACAATTAAAAATGTTGCAATAGGGCCAAAAAACAACGATGCAAACCACCACATTAATCCGTTGCGCCCTTTTGCCTGTGCCAAGCCAGCATTTATTAATGATAATGTTCCCCAACCTACATAATAACCGGCATCCATTTTACCTCCTAAAATTATTGTTATTTAAAATAACAATTTTTCCATAAATTAAAAAAGTTTCCTGCTTCTTATTTACCGGAAATATTGTTGAGAGGGTACAGGTTTAAATCTGGTCGGAAAAAATAGAAGAAATAAGAAACCGGAAATAAGAAATCCGTTTTCGCCCTCGCCATGCTCGGGCTACGCCGCGACAGGTGTTTTTCGTAAGACGCGAGAAGCTAGACGCAAGATGTTAGGCTTATTATTGTCAAATCGAGAACCTTGCATAAATTGATGATTGGATTGTCCGCCTTCCTCCGCATTCTGCGGGGTTCGTCGTGACAAGTTGAATGGTAAATTGTGAATAGTGAATTGTTAATGGTGAAGGAGTCGTTGGAATGTTGGAATAATGGAATGTTGGATTAGTCAACATTGATGTTGACTTTATTCCCATTGCCATTGACTTTATTCAACGGATTTGAAAAAAGAAACAATGTTTTTTGGCTTTAGTCTCATTTCACTAATTTCATTTACACATATTGGCATTTAAGCAAAACTCAACTATTCATTACAACCGAAATCCTCATGTCATTAACCCACGACTTCAGTCGTGGTGATGTACTAAGAAAAGCTTGATCTTTCCGAAAACCGGTTCACTGGTTTTACCACCCCAACAGAAAAATTTAAATAAAACCTTCATCCCGAATTCTGCTTTCTTTCAAAGTTCAAATAATGTTGCTAAAGCACGTTAAGTTTATTTGTCTTTCCCCGCCGTCGGATGAATCCGACGGCAATGCAGG
>WFQV01000121.1 GCA_015486905.1 Melioribacteraceae bacterium
ATATTTTATTTTGTTTTTAAGGAGAAATTCGATGAACAGGAAAAGTATTACGGTGTTATTCATCAATTTAATTTTGGTTATTTCTACTTTTGGGTTTAATAATCTTTCCGGAATAAACGAAGGAGCGCCTAAAATTTATCTCGAATGCCACTGGTGCAGTATGGATTTTGTGCGGGAACATATTACCTTTGTAAATTTTGTTAGGGACAGAACAGACGCCGACATTCACATTTACATGTCCCGCCTTAGAACCGGTAGCGGTGGTCGTGAATATTCACTGATATTCATCGGACAAAATCAATTTCAAGGAATAAAGGATACCTTAAAATATTACACGAATAGAACGGACACTGACAAATCCATTAGAATAAAAATGCTAAAGAAGCTAAAACTCGGATTGTTTAGATTTTTTTACAAAACGGACTACGCCAATAACTTTGATATTAAATTTAATAATAACTCTACTAAAAACATATTTTCCGTTCAACAAAAAGATCCGTGGAATTTTTGGGTTTTCAGAGCATCGCTAAATACCTCCATCTCCGGCGAAAAATCCCGCGATAGCAAATACCTTAGAGGCTCTTTCTCTGCCTCCAGAGTCACGGAAGCATGGAAAATAGCGTTCTGGTTAAACAATAATTACAGCGAAAGCGATTATAATTACGAATCGGTGAACGTTAAAGATATTAAACGCCGGCAAAGCGTTTTTGCTTATTTAATTAAATCCTTGGGAAAGCATTGGTCAGCCGGTTTAATGCTAAGCACAAATTCTTCCACTTACAATAATATTGACTTGTCCGGCACAATCGGTGCCGGACTTGAGTACGATTTTTACCCTTACTCCGCTGCCACAAGTAGGCGAGCGTTAATTCAATACAGAATTTCACCAAAGTACAACAACTATTCTCACATTACAATTTACGACAAAAATCAGGAGTACGTTGTAGAACAGGCAATTTCCGCAATAGTCGAATACATTGAAGATTGGGGAACAATAAGCGGCAGAGTTTCATTTAGTAATTATTTCCATGATTTGTCAAAAAATTCAACTTCAATATCAACCGAACTTGATTTCAAATTGTTTAAAGGATTGTCTTTAAATCTCGAAGGCGACTTTGAAGCTGTACATGACCAGATTGAATTACCGGCAGAAGAAGCGAATACGGAAGATATACTTCTGCAAAGGAGAGAATTGGAAACTCAATACAATTATTATAGTCGCATTGGTTTTTCTTACACTTTCGGCTCAATCTACAACAATATAGTTAACCCGAGATTCGAAATGTAATTAAATGAAACAATCATAACTAAGTTTAAGAGACTCAAGAGAATGATATTAATTATGAATGGATGAATGGATGATTGGATGGTTGGATGGTTGTTCTGATATTTTTTGTTTTGAGATTGAGGTTAAGGCTAAGGTTGAGATTCGTTACTAATTATTCCCCTGCTAATTTTTTAACGCGAGGTGTCGGGCTTAAGACTTGAGACTTTTGACTAAATTCGCGTAATTAGCGGCTAAAAAATAAACACATGAAACGATCATGACTAAGTTTAAGAGACTCAAGAGAATGATATTAATTATGAATGGATGATTGGATGGTTGGATGAATGCATAGTTGGATAAATGAACCGAGATTTGAGAAGCAAAATTCAAAAAATCAAACGTTCGCATTAACTCACGACTTTATTTGTGGAAAAGAAAGCATAATAGAAAGGAAAGTTAGCTTGATTACAGGTTTAAAAACATTCGCGAAAATTCGTATAATTAGCGGCTAAAAATAAACAGATGAACAAAATAATTGTTGTAATCGGTTTAATTGTTATTATTGTTGGTTTGTTTTGGAAATATTTAATTCAAATTCCATTTTTCAGATTGCCGGGGGATATTGTTATTAACAAACCCAATTTTAAGTTTTATTTTCCAATAACAACAATGATTGTTTTAAGTTTGTTTTTAACTTTTGTAATTTGGATTATTAAAAAAATCTTATGAGGATATTTTGAGTGTAATTAAAATAGTGCAGTACAAAATTAAACCTGAAAAGAAAGACATCTTCCTTGACGAGTTAAATATTTTTTTAGAAGAAATTGAATTACGTCAACCGAATGTTAAACAAAGAACATTTAATCAAGAAGACGGGGTGACTTTTATTCACCTTTTTGAATTTCCTTCTTCGAAAGAAAATGAAGATTTCTGGAACGCAGACTACACAAAACATTTTTTTAATTATCTGACCGATGCTGCGGAAGGAGAAATAAAACAAAATATTCTTGAAGAAGTTTAAACTAATTTGAAACTTTCTTAAAAATTTTACATCAAATTAAATTAAAAATTTAATTTTTAGTAATTAGAATATGTCGCTTGACATTTTTTTTAATCTGTTTTATATTAGCACTCGTCTTTAGTGAGTGCTAATATAAAAAACAATTTGGAGGAATAATTATGGCAGACTTCAAAATTCAACCTCTTGGAGATCGAATAATTATTAAACCAGAACCTGTAGAAGAGAAGACCAAAAGCGGAATTATTCTTCCCGACACGGCAAAGGAAAAACCGATTGAAGGTGAAGTTGTAGCCGTCGGACCCGGGAAAGTAACCGATGAGGGTAAAAAAATTGACACGACATTAAACATCGGCGACAAAGTTCTTTACGGTAAATATTCCGGTACGGAAGTAACCGTAGATGACGAGGAATATTTAATTATGCACGAAGATGACATTTTAGGAGTTATTAAATAATCTAAATTAAAAGGAGGAATAAAACATGGCAGCCAAAATAATCGAATACAGCAGCGACGCTCGGAACGCATTAAAAACCGGCGTTGATAAATTGGCTAACGCAGTCAAGGTCACATTAGGACCTAAAGGTAGAAATGTAATTATTGAAAAAAAATTCGGTGCTCCCACTGTTACTAAGGACGGTGTAACCGTAGCAAAAGAAATCGAGTTAGAAAACGAAATGGAAAACATGGGCGCTCAGATGGTAAGAGAAGTTGCTTCCAAAACCTCTGATATTGCTGGTGACGGCACTACCACCGCAACCGTTTTAGCGCAAGCTATTTACCGCGAAGGATTAAAAAACGTAACGGCAGGCGCAAATCCGATGGACCTCAAAAGGGGTATTGATTTAGCAGTTGAAAAGGTCGTCAGTGAATTAAAAAACATGAGCCAAGAAGTCGGCGGTAAAGATGAAATTTCTCAAGTAGGCGCTATCTCTGCGAACAATGACAAGACAATCGGTAATTTAATATCGGACGCAATGGAGAAGGTGGGGAAAGACGGCGTTATTACCGTTGAAGAAGCAAAAGGCACCGAAACCGAATTGGAGATTGTAGAAGGTATGCAATTCGACCGCGGTTATCTTTCACCTTATTTCGTTACCGATTCGGAATCGATGGAAGCGGTTTTGGAAAATCCTTACATCTTAATCCACGACAAAAAAATCTCTGCAATGAAAGATCTTCTTCCCATACTTGAAAAAGTAGCACAGGCAGGAAAGGGATTATTAATTATTGCCGAAGATTTGGAAGGCGAAGCATTGGCTACGTTGGTAGTTAACAAACTACGCGGCACTTTGAAAGTTGTAGCGGTCAAAGCACCCGGCTTCGGCGATAGAAGGAAAGCAATGTTGGAAGATATCGCCGTTCTTACCGGTGGTACCGTTATTTCCGAAGAGCGTGGTTTTAAATTGGAAAACGCTACTATTGAATATTTGGGTACGGCTAAAAAAGTAACAATTGACAAAGATAACACCACGATAGTTGAAGGTGCAGGCAGTACCGATGATATCAAGAAGAGAATCAACGAAATCAAGGCACAAATTGAAAAGACAACTTCCGATTACGACAGAGAAAAACTCCAAGAACGCCTCGCTAAACTTTCCGGCGGTGTAGCCGTTCTTAAAATAGGTGCAGCAACCGAAGTTGAAATGAAAGAGAAAAAAGCCCGTGTAGAAGATGCACTCCACGCAACACGTGCCGCAGTTGAAGAAGGTATTGTACCCGGCGGCGGCGTTGCATTGGTTAGAGCAAGCAAAGCACTAAGCGATTTGGAAGGTGAAAATCCCGACCAAACAACAGGTATTAAAATAATTGAGAAAGCTCTTTCCGAACCTCTCAAACAAATCGTTTACAATGCGGGGCTTGAAGGCGCGGTTGTATTGAACAAAGTCCTCGAAGGTAAAGACGATTTCGGTTTCAATGCCTCAACAGAAGAATACGAAAATCTTATTTCCGCCGGTGTCATTGACCCCACGAAAGTAACAAGGACAGCATTGGAAAATGCTTCGTCGGTTGCATCTATGCTGCTAACCACCGAAGCTCTCGTTTACGAGAAAAAAGAAGAAGAAAAGATGCCGGCTATGCCTCCTGCAGGCGGCATGGAAGGGATGTATTAATAAAACCCTTAACACTAATAAAAAAGGCGGTCAAACGACCGCCTTTTTTATTCCGCTAAAAAAATGCTTTAATTTTCAAACAATTCTTTCTTAAAATAATCAATTGTAATTTTCAACCCTTCTTCCCTATTAACTTTAGGTTCCCAGCCCAAAAGATTTTTTGCTTTGGAAATATCGGGTTGGCGTACTTTGGGATCATCTTGCGGTAGTTCCTTGTGAACAATTTTACTTTTAGAGCCAATTATTTTAATTACTTCCTCGGCAAATCGTTCAATTGTAATTTCGGAAGGATTTCCAATATTAACCGGTTCGTGAACTTCGGACATTAAAAGGCGGAAAATTCCTTCGATTAAATCATCTACGTAACAAAAGCTTCTTGTTTGGCTACCGTCGCCAAAGACAGTAACGTCTTCGTTCTTCAATGCTTGTGAAACGAACGCAGGCAAAGCTCGACCATCATTTAATCTCATTCGAGGTCCATAAGTGTTAAATATTCTAACTATTCTCGTATCTACGCCGTGAGCCCTGTGGTAAGCCATCGTCAATGCTTCACCGAAGCGTTTTGCTTCATCATAAACGCCACGCGGACCAATCGGATTTACATTACCCCAGTACTCCTCTCTCTGGGGGTGGATTTCGGGATCACCGTAAATTTCCGAAGTCGAGGCAAGTAAAAACCTTGCATTTTTTTCTTTGGCAAGCCCTAACGCTTTGTGCGTGCCAAGCGAGCCTACCTTTAATGTCTGAATTGGAAGTTTTAAGTAATCTATCGGACTTGCAGGCGAGGCAAAATGTAAAATGTAATCCACTATTCCGGGGACATGAATGAAATTCGTCACATCATAATTAAAGAAGACAAAATCTTCTTTCCCGAAAAGATGCTCGATGTTTTTTAAACTGCCGGTAATAAGATTATCCACACAAACGACTTTCATTCCCTCTTTAAGTAATCTGTCACACAAATGCGAGCCGAGGAAACCTGCACCGCCGGTTACAACAGCAACTTTTTTTTTCACAAAATCACCTAATCTTTAAGTTTTAATTTTCTTTTTGGCGGAGCCGTCACTCGAATGCGAATAATAATAATAATATTTATAATAACTTCCATACCCGCTCTTGTAACTAAATCTATTTAGTAACACTCCGATAAACGAACCGTTGTCGTGGCTGAGCAATTCAACGGATTTCTCCATTAATTCAATTTCGGTATCATTAGCGGATACAACCAAAATGCTTGCATCAACGAGACGAGAGAGAATTTCCGAGTCGGTTACAGCAATTACAGGGGGGGAATCGATAACAATAACATCAAATTCTTTGCGAAGATTATCTAAGAACTCCTCCATTTTAGGTGAGCCTAAAATTTCAGAAGGATTTGGAGGTATTGTACCTGTCGTAATATAGTAGAGATTTTCCATCTCGGACTTTCGTAAAATCTCATCATAACTAACTTGCCCAAAGAAATAATCCGTAAAACCGGGATATCTTTTAGCTTTAAAAACACTATGGACTCTCGGCTTTCTAAAATCGGCATCCAAGACAACGACTTTTTTATTAGTCAATGCAAAACTACCGGCTAAGTTCACAGAAACCGTAGTCTTACCTTCTCTCGGAGCACTTGAAGTAATAAGAATCGTTTTTATTTTATCTTTCCCCAATTTGGAAAATTGAATTCTCGTCCGCAGTGCTCTGAAAGCTTCGCTGGGAATTGCATCCGGACGCTTGGCAACAATGAATTCAAACTCTTTATTGGTTCTTTCGTCAACACCTCCGATATTAGGGATCCAAGCCAGAACGTTAATGTTTCTATTTTGAATATCATCGGGAGTTTTAATCGTGTTGTCAAAATAATTTTTAACAAACGCAAATGTAAAACCAAGACCGCCGCCAAGGATTAAACCGACCAAAACTATTAATTTCCTATTCGGTTTAGCAGATCCAAAAGGTCTGCGAGCTTTATCTATTACCTGAACGTTCCCGGGAGTTGACTGTTCATTAATTAAAGCTTCCTGGTATTTTTCTTCAACAAGTAAATAAAGTTTTTCAACCGTTGAAACTTTACGGGTTAAGCGGGCTAAATCCAAAGTGCTTTTTGGTAATTCGTTGAACTTTGTTTCGTATTCGTTAACTACCTTAGTAAGTTCGGAGTATGATGCTTTGGCAGCTTTGTATTTTACTTCTTCGTCCAAGACCTTAGCGGTTAAATCTTTTATTTCGTCGGGGCTGGCTGCTAAAATTCCCGCTTTGTAAACTTTTATTTTTTCGTTCAATTTATTTTTCAAACTCTCTATTTTTTTATCGTACTGTAAAGTTAAATACGCTTTTTCTGTGGGGGTCGCCGTGGCAAGGGCAACGTCTTTCCTTGCTTCAAGGTCTGCAATTTGTTGCTGAAGAGTTTGCAAATAAGGCTCGGTTGCAAAACTTTCCAAATAAGCATTTAGTCTGGGGTTCTGCTTTTCGAGTTCTTGTTTTAATTGAGCCAAACTGTTTTTAGATATTGTAAAATCTATTTTAGAGGAATTCTTTTGAGCTTCGAAATCGGAAATTTGGTTTATTAACGCTTGTGCTTGCTCCGATAATTGAAACAAACCGTTCTTTTCCTGAAAGTTCTTTAATTGTACTTCTGCTTTTAACAATTCATTTTGTTTCTCAACCCTTTGCTTGGCGAGGAAATTTTTAACGTTCGTAACTTGTTGACGGTTAAAATCTAAGTTTAATGTCATATAAGCATGAGCATAATCATTGGCTATTAAAGCCGCTTCAAACGGCGAGGGAGACTGAACCGTTATGTCAACAATATCCAAACCTCTTTTCTGCTCTATCGAGACTTTACCTTTTAATAATTTAATGATGGTATGCTTCTCTAATAACGTATTTGATTTTCTAGATTCAATACTATGATTAATTACTAAATAAAAACTGTCGGGTTGACTCATCTCTTTAAATTGAGAAATTAGTGAATCCGCAACAATTTCACGAACCGAATAACTTTTTAGTACCTCTATCTCGTTAGCAATAAATCTGTCATTTCCGAAATCGGAAAACTCAGGCATAATAGGCGCCTCCAAAATATTGCCTTGGGGTTTTTGAAGTTTTAAGGACGTCTTAGCCTCATAAATATTCCGTGCATTAATTGCGTAGAAAATAGAAACAATCAAGCCGGTTAAAGTAATTAAAACTATCGGAGTAATATTTTGTCGAATGAGGGTAATATAATCTTTTAACGAAGTACCTTCTTCGAACTCACGCATATTGTTATTGATGTTATTTTCCGAAATCACGGTTACTTCCTCGTAATATTTAATATTAAAATTGATAGTGAAATTAAAACTGAAACAAGAGACAAAGCCATACTAAAATAATCTCTGAAATACAAGCGTCTGCTGCCTGGTACAAGTAGTATATCGCCGGCTTTTAATTTGGGGACTTTTAGTTTTTGAGTATGCAGGGAGTCTTCCCACAATAAATCATTCCAATTAAATTTGTACATTATTTGGGTTGAATCCTTTAAGATACGATATAATCTCAAATCATCCATGTGTGCGTTGTCGGTCGGGCCTCCGGAATAAGAGAGCAAATCACTAACATCGGAATAGACGGGAATAACATACTTCCCGGGATATCTTACAAAACCCCAAACACTTACTTTAATGTTTACCGATTGAGGGTCCGAGAAATCATAAAATCCTCCTGTTCTTGTTGTTATATTACTGTAAGGAGTGCCTATTTCGTATTTTTTCGCTTGTCCGAAAAGGACAGAGGTTAAAACGATTAAAATTAAGAAGATTAAATTTCTTTTGTTCATTCAAATGTTCCTTAATAATTAAATTTCACTACCTTTCGAATTTTAGATTAACTTTCCTTGCAGAAATCACCCCCCCTAAAATTCCAAAAATAAATGCACTAAATAAATAAACCGCAATTACTCTTAAAAAATAACTTTCAAAGTTAATATATGGCAGGAACTTATTCAACAAATAAACACTAAAAAATAAAAATATTATGCCTAAAATCACAGCAAGGAGCGATAGCAATATGCTACTTAATATGATAGGAAGTCTGATTGCAATTAATTTTGCGCCAAAAAGTTTCATTGTTCCGTAGATTTTTCTTCTCGTTTCCTGCACCAGCCGATTAACCGACAATATTAAATAAAGTGAAATAATAATAGTAACCAACGCAAATAAATAAACGCCTAACTTAATGTAGAAAATTGTTTTCAAGAGAAATAATATTTCATCTTTGTCGTAAACCACGTCATCGACAATCGGATTTAACTTAAATTCTTTAATAAGTTTATTTATTTCATTGTTTGTCAAATTCGGATTAACGTGCAAAACAAAACTTGACGGGAGAGGATTTTTCCCCAATATTTTTGTGAAGTCGGAACCAAGGGATTTTTTCAAATCAATTGCAGCTTCGGCTTTACTTTTAAATGTTACAATGGAAATTCTTTTGTCTTTATTTAATTGACTTTTAAGCTGCGCAATACTGTCTTTATTAATTCCGTCCTTCAGAAATAATCTTATTTCAATTTTATTTTTTAACTCATTTTCAATTCTTTTAGATTTTAAGAAAAAAAACAGACTCATAGTAAAAAACAACGAGGCAATAGTAAGCGTAATAACGGTTATTAATGAAGCAAATTTTGCTCTCGCTAATGATTGAAACGCTTCTTTAATACTAAATGCAATCATAATTAAAAGTTCGATTCGTCAATCCAGTTCTTAATTACCCAACGATTTTTTGAATCTTTGACCAAGTCAAGATTTACTCTTCCGTCAATAAAAACAATATCGGAGGGGTTAAATGTAATGGTTAAGTTAAAACTTCTTACAATATTTGAGGTATCCGAAGACATTGAAATAATGTTATTCCAAATCAAATCCAATTTTTGCGTATTGCTAAAAAGCCCTTGAGTAACTCGCATTTCTTCGTCTCTTCCCCACGATACATCCGCACCAAGGTCGTAATCACGGTAGCTAAAGGAAAAATCCTTATCTAACAACTGCCCGTAAATAGTAGTATCCTTAAAAGTGTAAGCATATTGAAAATTCTTAAAAATTCCCTCAACGCTTTTTTGGTCCGAAATTAAAGATGTATTTGCCCCCAACGATTTATCCAATGCGGGAGCAAAGGGATTAACACAACCGAAAATAAAAATTGCCGGCAAAAGTAACATGAAATATTTTAATATCCTTTTTTTCAATTACCAAACCTGCCTTTTAATTGACTCCAATCTGGCTCATTGCCTTTAGCCACATCTTCCCAACGGACGATAACCCACTTGTTACTTTTGTCCAAATAAATTGCAAACTTACACAGCCCGCTAAATTTTGTGCCGGAACTTTCATTATTAAAGGGTACAACTAAAGAATAATCGAATTGGTAAAATGCACTGTCGCCAAAAACATTACTTGCTGTTTTTGTCAGAGTTAAAACAATCGGAATATCTTTTTTTGTCTGCGATATTA
>WFQV01000122.1 GCA_015486905.1 Melioribacteraceae bacterium
AAGTAGAGCAATTAAAATTCATTTTAATCCGATACCATCTTTGAGTGCGGATTGCAACCGGGCGTACTTTCTCAATTTTCCCTCTGTCGAACATCAACCACTCGTTATCCAAACGAAGGCGCATCGGTCTGTCGCCGGCGCTGTCCTGGACTTCAATTTCCAATTTAGCCGTACCGACTTTTTTAAGATAGACATCGAACCCGACGGTAAATTTTTTACTTACAGGGAAAGCTCTTTCCGCTTTGGCATAATTGTAGGGCGCTTCGTCTTTTAAATCCAGAGAATGATTTGAGAAATTTGTCGGGTCTTCGGCGATTGTTACCGGTGCCCATTTGGGAATGTAAAGATTCCAATAAGTTAAATCTTCAACGGTTTTTAAATTTTCAAAAGTCTGATTCACATTTCGAGTAACCACACCCATTACCGGCACGTGAATTCTACTAACCCAAATATCTTCCTTATTAACGCTGTAAGTAATCCATTCGTCTTTCCCCGGAGGATTTCCGTTGCCTTCCAATATTCCCCGAATATATTGCAAACCGATATTTTTATGAATCCCCTGGTAACGAATGGGGGGAACCTCGCCGCTAACACATAACATATTTCCAAAGCGGTAACCGTCATCTCCGGTAATTATTACAAGAGGGAATCTGTTTCGCCAAGTTGCCGAATGGTCGTAAACGAGAGAGTATCTCCCGTCGTCGGTTCTTTGTCCCCACACTTTCGCTCCGCAAGTTTTCAGAGTCATCGATTTGGCTATTTTTGTCCAATGTAATCCGTTGTCGGGACTAAGAGCCGTAAGATTGTGTTTCCAGATAGCTACTACAACATCATCGGGACGGTGATAATAGCAAAGGGCTTTTGTTACGTATTTGCCCGGATTTAAAGTGTAAAAACCGTTGTTTGTTCTGTTCATCTCCCACCACTGAAGGGTCATCAGCTTATCCGAAAGCAAAGCATTGCAAGCGTTAACAAAAGCGGAGTCCTTACTTTCCTTGAAAAACTTGTAATGCGGTACGGTTTTTTCGTTCCAGCCCCTTGACCGATTATAGCGAATGAAATAAATTGGGCCGAACGTTCCGTCTTTTTTGATTTCCCGAACAAGCCTCCCCAATCCTTGTCCCCTGTTTGGGCTGTCTCTCGGAGTTTCGCAATAACTAACAAAACTGACGGTCAATAATTTACCGTTTGGTGCAACATAAAATCCCATTCTTTGATGAACTACCGCCGCCGTGCCTTCCTTAATTAAACCGTGCTCGGCTTTAATTCTTGGCAAATGATAAATAGGAAATAGAACCCGCGGGGGATTCCAATGAATTCCGTCCTTAGAGGTAATTAAAAGTGTCCTCCCCGGCGGGTGATGTTCTTCTTTTAAATTGCTCAAATACTGAACAAAAAATTGTCCGTTCCAGTAGCAAAGCATCGGAGCGTGATTGTAAGTCCAGCCGACCAAATCCCCCACCGGCGAATCTATTCTGTTTGCTCTTAATATTTGCCTGCTGTGAACCCCGACTGCGTGTCTTAGTCTTCCGTCGTAATAATGTTTGTCCGGTTGCGCTTTGCCGACATATTTTATCGGTTCGTTTTTACATTTACTTATTGAGGGCGGATTGCTCTGAGAGAATCCGGCAAAATTCCAAACAAACAACAAGGCAACTATTGAACCAAAATATTTCATTTACGCTTCACCGCCTTTAAGAACACCTTTCTTTTTGAACCAACCGTAAATTGTAAATTTTTCATCTACGGGTACGTGAGGGAAAAAGTAACTTGCGATATAACCAACGACAAATAATACAATGTGGCTGTAGACGCCAATCATATATTTATGTTCATGGAAATTAAATTTACCAAGGTCAATAAGCAGATGTTTGGTGCCGCCGAACCCTACGGGAGTGGAAGTAAGAACCGCATAAGCTGTGTACAAAATGCAAGCTACAATTCCGATGTAAACCCCTTTCTTGTTTGCCCTTTTCGAAAAAAGACCTAACAAAAACAATCCAACTATTCCACCCGAGAATATTGCATAAAGTGTAAAAATAATGCCCAAAACAGTTTCCTTGCCGGCAGCCACATAAAGCGTAGCAACCAAAACAGCGGCAAGTCCTCCGATTGCAATGGTAATTTTGCCTGCATAAAGTCTTTGCCTGTCCGTGCTATTCGGTTTAAATCTTTTGTAATAATCTTCAACAACAATTGCAGATAAGCTATTCAAATCCGAGTCGAGACTCGAAAGGGCAGCAGCAGTAACTGCGGCAATAATTATTCCTATTACTCCGGTCGGAAGTTGCGTCATTACAAAATGCGGAAGAATTGCATCGGGTCTCATCCCCGCCGGTAAAGCAATATGATTTATGTGGTAAAAAGCCCAGAGTGCAGTACCGATAAACATAAAAAGCGCCCAAACCGGCACGCTAAGAAATATCCCAACTAACGAAGCTTTTATACCGTCTTTGTCCGATTTGGCTACCATGTATCTCTGAACAATTGTTTGATCGGTGCCGTATTTTTGAAGGGCATAAAATATCCCGTTCAACGCCATTACAATAAATGTCAAATGCACAAAATCAATATTGTAAGGGCCAAACCCTAATTTCCCGGCATTGGAAGCGGCATTAATAACTGCGGAAGGACCACCCGGCGTCATAAACATCAAAACAGCAAGAATAATCAAGCCGCCTCCGATAAGGACGAAGCCTTGAATCACATCCAGCCAAATGACGGCTTCAATACCTCCCAACATTGTGTAAATAACAACCGTGAGCCCTAAAATCCAAATTAATGTGTAAGTGCTTATCCCTAACATTTGAGAGATTACCAAAGCTAACAAAAAGAAAACCGTTCCCATTTTGGAAAAGTGAGCAAACAGGAAAGCAAGTGAAGAATACAGACGCGCAAAAAAACCGAATCTCTTTTCAAAATATTCGTAAGCACTGATTTTAATTGCGTGCCTGTAAAGAGGCACAATAAACCAGACAATAACAAGCAGCACAACCGGCACCATTAAGCCCTGCACCAGCCTTATCCAGTTATTGGCAAAGCCCTCGCCCGGGTAAGCAATAAAAGTAATACTGCTGATAAGAGTAGCTAAAATGGACATACCGATTGCCCAAGCGGGAATTTTACCTCTTCCTATGAAAAAGTTCCCTTCCGATTTATTCTTTTTGGCAAAGGAAGAGCCGAAAATCAAAATGAACGTGATGTAAACGACTACAATTGCGTAATCGATAAATGTGATGTGATATGAAC
>WFQV01000123.1 GCA_015486905.1 Melioribacteraceae bacterium
AAAAATACAATTTAAATTAAGAAAAATGCTTTCTGTCATAGAACCTCCATTTATTATTGAATTAATGTTGAGTTTAAAGAAAATATCTAATAACTTTCATATATTTATAATATTAAAGTATAAAACCGTATCCCAATAGAATTTTCGATTTTTTTTATTATAGATAGAAAGAAATAAATTTTTTATATATGCCTTATTTTAATAAAACAACTATTTACTTTAATCTAAAAAAATTTTAATAAAACAACTATTTACTTTAGTCTATAAAGAATATGAATATTATTCTCCAGACACTAATTTATATTTTTATATTACTAACTTAAAATTTCTTTTAAGAAATAAATCTTTTTTAAAATAAAAAAAAATTAATATAAAATATAATATTTTTTTAATTTATGTCAAATTTTTTTTCGTCCGAAATAAAAAGAGCCAGTTTTAATACGGCCATAATAATTTGGGCACAAATTTAAATCTGTTGGCAAAAGAATTTTAGCTTGTCTTTTACCTTTGAACGTTTTATCACGATTTTTGCGCTTTATGAACAAGTTTAACCAAAAATCGCGCCAAAACTCATCGGCTTGTTTTTTTTAATTTCAACCACGGGCTGAAGTTCAAGGTTAGCAAGATGCCGCTCAGCTTGGGTTAAGAAATATTTAAACTTTTTGAACTTCCAACGTGGCTGTCCCAAAAGCACTGTTCTGTCATTGAAAGAAATCCCTCAAAATGTGGGGGAGCAGTCAATCTGTGTTGCATTTTTTTAAGCATTTTATCAAATTGTTAGCTTTCCTTATTTTTTCCAACCTACCCTTTCACTCCTTTCCCGACCTGCCTGCCGGCAGGCAGGAGGGAGGGCTGACTCTTGGTGTGAGGGTGGATAGGTTCGAAAAACGAATAATCTCAAAGGGGTCTAATGTTTGTAGAAGAAAATTTGGAAAAACAAAAACGATGCCGAAGGTATGGAAATGGTTAGCTACTCAAATCTTTTATACCACAATGAATGACGCCCCGCCGAAGGTAGGGCAAATGACAAATCACTTTGTTGCAAGCCTCAAGTGACGAGTCTTAATTAACAAGACATTGCAGTCTGTTATTTGATTTCTACTTTTTTCAACTTTCAACTAATAATAAGACTAAGGTCTAGTGTCTTACCTCTAGCGTTTCACGTCTTTCTTTTGTACATTTAAAGAGTGATAGAATTTACATGGTTTAATGAAGACGGACCTGTCGCGACGAATACCGACGTGTCGGGAGTAGTCGGATTTCTAGTTTCTTCTTTCTAATTTTTATTTTTTGCCACAGATTTTAAATATCATAATTAATTGTGTTAAAAGGCTAAATCAAATAATTTTATGCAAAGAAAAATAATTGTTTAGACATGGAAATATATTTTTTTTTGATAGCCCCGACTTTGTAAATCTTCTTTCATTGTAAAGAAATATTCCCGAAACATTTGCCAATTATAGTTTTATCACCTAAATTTTTTTTGTGGGGCAAACAAATTTATTCTCAACAAACTATTTTGTTAAGGGGGACTCTTTTCTGTTTTTTTTATTTTGTCTTTGTTTTTCTAAAAGTTTTAACTGATTAAAATTTAGCTTAAATTTGATTGTTTGATTTAAATTAAATTCACTACTAAAAATCGGAGGAGCAATGATTGATAAAATTCAAGAATATTTAGGCAGCGAAGCTGATTCTTTATTGACTTACAACGCCGTTTTTCCAAAGGAAAAGTTAACATTACCTGGTCCGGATTTTGTGGACAGAGTTTATTACCATTCGGATAGAAACGTAAACGTACTAAAGAACATGCAGTGGATTTTTAACCACGGCAGACTTGCCGGCACCGGCTACCTTTCCGTATTGCCGGTCGACCAAGGAATTGAACACTCTGCAGGAGCTTCTTTTGCCCCCAATCCTGATTACTTTGACCCTGAAAAGATTGTTGAGCTTGCAATTGAAGGCGGAACAAATGCCGTAGCTTCTACACTTGGCGTTCTCGGAATGGTCTCCAGGAAATACGCTCACAAAATACCTTTCCTGGTAAAAATTAACCACAATGAGTTGCTTACTTACCCTAACAAATACGACCAAATAATGTTTGCAAGCGTCGAACAGGCATACGATATGGGCGCGGCGGCTGTGGGTGCAACAATTTACTTCGGTTCCGAAGAGAGCAACCGCCAAATAGTTGAAGTTAGCGAAGCTTTCCAATACGCTCACGAACTTGGAATGGTTACCGTGCTTTGGTGTTATCTGAGAAACTCGGCGTTCAAAGCAGACAAAGATTACCACCTGGCTGCCGATTTAACCGGTCAGGCAAATCATTTGGGTGTTACAATTGAGGCTGACATTGTTAAGCAAAAACAACCCGAGAACAACGGCGGTTTTACCGCTCTTAAATTCGGAAAGACAAGCCCGAAAGTCTACAGCGAATTAACAACCGACCACCCGATTGATTTGACACGGTACCAAGTAATAAATTCTTACATGGGCAAAGTCGGCTTAATCAATAGCGGCGGTGCTTCGGGTGACAACGATTTCGCTCAAGCGGTAAGGACTGCGGTAATCAACAAGCGCGCAGGCGGAATGGGATTGATTTCCGGTCGTAAGGCTTTCCAACGCCCCATGGCAGAAGGAGTCAAACTGCTTAACGCAATTCAAGACGTTTACCTCTGCGACGATGTTACTGTAGCTTAAGACCTTTTTAATTTAATTATGCCCAGCCGTTTCGGTTGGGCATTTTATTATTAAACAATTCTTAACCCGGATGTACGATATTCAATCTTTACTTCTTCTTTTTACCGTTGGCGCTGTTGCGGGATTTATTAACGTCAATGCGGGCGGGGGCTCGACTCTCACTCTGCCTACTCTAATATTTTTAGGATTGGACAGCGCTTTGGCTAACGGAACAAACCGCGTAGGAATTTTAATCCAAAACATTGTTGCTCTTTTAAAATTAAAAAAAGAAAATTACAGTCAATCAAAACTAAGTTTAAAACTTGCTCTTGTAACTCTGCCCGGTGTTTTAATAGGAGCATTCTTTGCTGTTAAAATTTCCAACGAGACTTTTAAGCTGGTTTTGGGATTTGTATTAATCGGCGTTATTATTTCAATGCTGCTGCCGCGTAAAGAAATTAAGGTTGATAATAATCCCGACAAGAAAATTTCGTGCACAGCTTATCTCGCCCTCTTTGGAATTGGGTTCTACGGCGGGTTCGTACAAGCCGGCGTAGGATTTCTCTTCATTGCAACACTTTATTATTTAATGCACTTCAGTCTCATTTACGTTAATATGCACAAACTTTTTATTATCGCTACTTACACAATACCGGCAATTTTAATTTTTGCTTTCACCGGAAATGTAGATTGGATTTATGGAATAACTCTCGCGGCGGGCAACTCTTTCGGTGGTTACTGGGGAATACGCCTCGCAGTCAAAAAAGGCGAAAAATTTATTAAAGGAATTTTAATCGTTGCCGTATTGATAATGGCCTTGAAATTGCTGAAGGTGTTTTAACAACTCCATTCCGAGGCTCAGAGGTTCAAAGGTGCAGAGGGATGAGTGGATTGTCCGACTTCTCACGACAAGTCGGGATTCGGCGTGACAGGTCCGTCTTCGTCTGCGCTTCGCTTGACTTCGCCGTGACAGGTCCGTCTTCGTCTGCGCTTCGCTTGACTTCGCCGTGACAGGTCCGTCTTCGTCAGCGCTTCGCTTGACTTCGCCGTGACAGGTCCGTCTTCGTCTGCGCTTCGCTTGACTTCGCCATGACAGGTTGGAT
>WFQV01000124.1 GCA_015486905.1 Melioribacteraceae bacterium
CGAAGCGCTTCAATTTCAATAACTGCGTGCGAAACCCGCAGAAAAGAACAACGCTTAAAAGAAGAACTGCGAAAGCAGTTCAATTATGCGTGTGTCAATACCATTCTAAGTGGGAAAAATATTGTCACCAAATTTAAACTTGTACCATTAATAATAAAAACAAATTACCTCTAAACTTTTCCAGTAAAGTTCCGATAATTAAAATGTAATAAAAAATTATTTGAAGGGTTAAAATGGAAGAGATTCAAGAGAAAGACGAACTGCTTCAATTAGTCAGCTTCAAAGTAAATGGCGAGGAATTCGGCGTAGACATTCTTCAAGTCCAGGAAATTATCCGAACGATGAAGATTACAAAAGTTCCACAGAGCAAAGACTTTGTGGACGGAGTAATAAATCTTAGGGGAAGAGTTATTCCTGTAGTAAATTTAAGACGACGTTTGGGTATGGAGAAGATAGAAGAGGACAACAAAACCCGAATTATTGTAGTGGAGATAGGTGCCAAAACTATCGGGTTTATTGTAGATGAAGTAAACGAAGTATTGAGAATACCTAAAAGTATTACCGAACCACCTCCCAAAGCACTAAACGGCATTGACTCGAATTACATTACCGCTGTCGGAAAATTGGAAGATAGAATCCTCATTCTATTGGATTTGGAAAAACTTTTTAGTGAGGAAGAAAAAGAAGAACTTCAAACAATTTAACTTCATAGGAAAACCCTCCCAGGAAAACCCGACACTATTATTTAAGTGTCGGGTTTTTCCTTTTTAAAATAGTACTTTCGTACAATTTTGCATTCATAATATTTAAAGAGATAGTGAAAATCACCAATTTTGTAGAATCACAACAAGGACGGTGTCAATGTTTGGAACAAAATAAAAGAGCCGTTCCGGTTTCCGAAACGGCTTGGGATTACAATGATAACAATGGGAATTATATTTATGTGGCTGGTGTGGGGTTTTATTCGTTAAATTCTTTTAGAATATTCTCCGCTACTTTTTTCAAAACATCCTCCGAATCATAAACCTTATTGGCAATGTTTGCTTTTATTCTCTCAATTTTACTTCTGCTGACTTCTTGAAATTTTTCTTTAGCAACTTTGGAAATCTCGATTTTGTCTTTTACCTCTGGAGCTGAATTGTTTTGAGACTTTTTTTGAGTTACTTGTTCATTAATAAAAACTTTTGTGTTTGAAATTCCATTCACTTTCATTTGAATCACCTTTATCGATTTTTAAAACTTTCCTCTCCGCAAAGTTATTATCGTATAATTAAGAGAAAAGTTTAGTATCGTTGAAGAACTATTTTTTGTATGCTACGATTTTTTTTCTATTCTGAATGCTTTTTAACTCTTTGGCTATTTCTTTTGACGATTTCTCTCTCTGTTTGCGCAGTTCATCTAATTTACGGTTTACTGATTGCACCGGGGCGCTAAGTTCTTCGTTGTATTTTTGCAATTTGTAAAGAGGATATTTGTCTAATAATTCGTTCCTTTTCCTTTGGGCTAAAGAGGTTAAAAATTTCAATCTTTCGGAATGTGTATTATCCTTGGAAATCATCAGCTTGTCAATTTCATTGGAAAGCTCACTTAATATTGATTTGATTCCGTCTATTTCGTTTCGTAAAAGTTCCATTTAAATTCTAAAAGAATCCCTGTGAAAATTGGTTCATTAAATTTTGAGCTGCCATTATTTCAACTAGTTGCTGCTGCATCTTTTCGTATTTGTTCCTTAAAGTGTTGGCTCCTTTGTCAATTTGTTTTTGAATCGATTTGATCCTATCGTCCAGGTAAGTAATATTACTGTCGTAAGAATTTTCCAAGTTGTGAAGGTAACCGCCTGTGCCTACGTAAGGATCAATCAAATCGTAAAGTTGATTGGCAATACCATTTGTAGAGTTAAACAAATCTTCCACCTGGCCGACATTATTTTTTATCTGATCTTCCAGCGTACTATTATCACTAATCGAAAGCCCGCCGTCTGTTGTAAAAGTAATTCCGATTTCGGAGAGCTTATTTATTGCATCGGAGTTTAATCCGGAAACTTCGGAATAAGCAAAGTTTGTCATATTGGTTTTAAGAGTGGTAGCAAGCGCTTCGCCTAGGAACGGACCGCGGGTTCCGTTGTCGTCTAAGCTGTTGCTCTTAATATAAGTGTAAACATCATTAAATTTGTCTATGAAATCCTGAATCTTGGATTTAACCGTATCTACGTCGTTTGCAACATTAACGGTAACGTCATTGTCCGAAGAACTCATTATGGATTTTAATGAAAAAGTCACACCGCTAACCAAATCACTTATTGTATTTGAGTTACGTTGAACATCCACACCGTTGAATGTTAACTTTGCATTTAATTGATTGTTAGCATCCGTTACGTCCGAATAAAGATACCCAGGCGTATCTGGAGAAGTTGATTGATCATACGTGGGTCTGGATGTGCCAAGGTTAAGTCCCAAAACGTCTAGTGCATTACCGGAAGAATCCGAAAGTTCTTTTATCCGATAGTCCAAACCGGAATCTTTGGCTGTGATTGAGAATTGAGATGTGCCGGTACTCGGGGAGTAAACCGAAGAGGTAACGATTCCCGATGCTCCTTTCTCTTTTGTTACTCCGATGTTCAAATCGCTTACGATATCATAACCGGATTTATTTGAAATTGAGATGTAATTGTCCGTGTTGTCAACCGTAATTTTTAATTGATATGTACTGCCGTTATCTACTTTTTCGGCTGTTACACCATCCACGTTTGAATTTATTTGGCTTACAAGTCTGTCAATTAAATCAGAGTAAGTACCGCCGCCGTCGTCGGATATTGTGGTAGTTGTACCGTTTACATTGATGTCGAAAGAGGTCGCACCGCCGGTATAATCTCCGCTCTTTGCCGTTGATTCTACAACTGCTTTATCGCTGTTAATTGCATCTCGGATATTTTCCATTATTGTTTTGTTTGAGTCACTGGCATCCAAATTAACTGAAACGTTGCTCACATATTCCCCAGTTGAGCCGTCACCCGTTTTAATTGTAAATTTGTATGTGTCGGTTGTAATTCCGAGGGAGTTAGCGTCGGTAGAGGATGTGTCGATGTCTTTTGAAATAGCTACGTCGGCTTTAGCCAATTGAGAAATTCTAATATTGTAAGAACCTATTCCGGCGGAAGAAGTAGCGGAAGCAGTCAAAAA
>WFQV01000125.1 GCA_015486905.1 Melioribacteraceae bacterium
ATTGAATCCATGTAAAAACGTTATTTGAAAAATCTCTTCCCCATTTAATTTTTCCGTTTTTCGAATAGTACTCTTCAGCACCTACTCTTTTACCGAGTTTGTAATTAACTGTGTATTTTAATTTACCATTTTCGTAAAACCATTCTTCCTTACCGTCGAGAAGGAAACGTCCGTCGTTAGCAATTCCTCCGCTGTATTTGCAGCGTATTTTCCCGTCAGGATATTTCTCAGTATAAGTTTTCAGTTTGAAGATTTTATGTGCCTTTGAATTCATTATCCCCGAATAATCTTTCGTATTTGAAGAGTCTAAAATCCATGCTTCGTTAAACTCAAAATGGAGAGCCGGAGAATTTTTAGATGTAATCAAATGAATCATTCCGTTTTCACTTTGTGCAAGACTAACATACCCGAGTGTGCCTCCACCCATTTTCGCAGCAGCCTTTTTGTCCGTGCTGATTAACGTTCCCGGTAGTTTTTTTATTCTCCACGTTTTCCCTTCGTCGCTTGACAGCGCCACAAAGGCGCCATGCTCCTTTATGCCTTTGGGTTGAAATCCATCTTTTCGTTGAAAGTCTCCCGCATACAATAAACATCCGCTTTTAAGTCTTATTAAAGCCGGACGTTGACCGCCGCCAAGGCAGGGGAAAACGGATTTACTTATCGACCAGGTTTTACCTTTATCCGAAGAAACGGAGATAGGCATAAAGCCGTCAATATCGGATTTTTTACCGCCAAGACCGAAAAAGTTTCCGTTTTTCAGCAGCACTATTGCAGTGTGTCTGCCGCCGGTTCTTCCGCCGGTATCGAACCATGTTTTCATATTGTCCTTACTTGCCCAAAGCAGCGAATGAGCGCCCACGCCATCGCAAGCCAAATAGATTGTTCCGTCTTTGTCTTTAATCACCGAGGTAATGGGCTGTGGCGCGAAGCCGTCAACCACACTTGTGATTTTCGGATAATGTACCTTGCTAAACGTTGCACCGTTATCCGTAGACTGCACCCATTGGAAGGGGTAGCCACCTTTCAAATGGATGTTTCCCCAAAACAAATAAATTGTATTTCCGTCCCGCCAAAGCAAAGGCGAGCCGTCCTGGACATCGGGCAAGTCCAATATGGGCGTGGGCATCTCCCACTCATCAGAACCATATCGTAAACGACTACCCATCAATAAAACTTCGGGGGCATCTTCGTAAACAGATGAAAAATAAACCGCAAGCAAATCCCCGTTGGGACAAACGACAATTGATGAATGGTGATTATGCCCCCCGAGCGAGGGATGCAACCCGGACAAAACAATTTCTTTTTTACTGCTTTTATCCGGCGGTACGGGGTGAAGGAAACGTTTTCTAAAGTACGGCTTTTTAAGATTTGGTCCGCTTTTTAAATCAACTCCCTTCGTCTTTACACATTGTTCAACGAACGGAGCGGTATAGGTTGTAGGCTTGCTTTTTAATTCCGGCGCTTGAACTATTCTAAAACTAATTGAAGGTTTTACATACCTTGCAAAAATTCCTTCTTTGTATTCACTTTCGATTTCATTTTTGTCTTTATTGCCGAAGCTAAAAACATTCGGCGGTATTATCTCTTTTTTCCCCTCCGCTTTACTCCAATAAAGTTTTAAGAACGACTTTCCTCCATTGTGTAAATATTTAATTTTTATCGGATACCTTTCGCCCGCTTTCAAATGAAGCACAGCGGAGTGAAGTATTTTGTCTTTACCGTTTCCCGAAATAATTGTTTTGCCGGCAACACTCATTGAAACTCGATTATCTGCCTTAATTATAAACGTGTAATTTCCCGTCGCCACAGGTTTAATAGACCCCAGCCATTTGGCAGTCCAATTGTTCATTAAAATCCATTTTAAAGAAGACGAGTTCACTAACGGTATTGAGTAAAGCCTCAATGGCTTTTTCATTTTAAGGTCGTCATAAACAATGCCGGCCAATCCCTTGTATTTAACGGTATTATTAACTTCCGGAGTGTTTTTGTTTTTGATTAATGGAACGGTAAATCCTTTGAAATTAGGAGCCATACCCGCACGGTTGCTCGGACGATAATAAAATTTCTCGGGATAAGAATATTTTTTTACGAAAACATCCGGTAGTCCGCCTCTTACAACTTTTGCAATGCCCTGCTCAACTCCCACGGGGTTAACTTGAGTGGAATCAACATAAGGTCCGTACCAGTCGTAACACCATTCCAAAGTGGAATCAAGCATATTTTCAACGCCCCATTTGTCTCTGTTTTTGCAAACATATTCCCATTCCGCCTCTGTGGGCAGTCTGTAATTTTTCCCTTCCTTTTTCGACAGCCACTTACAGAATTCATTTGCTTCGTACCAATCTACTCCTATTGCATATTTTTCCGATGCAAACCCGTAATCTTTTTTAAATTGCCGAAATTGCTTCCCGGTAATTTCCGTTCTTGACATAAAGAAAGATTTTAAGATTTTAACCTTATGAACCGGGACTTCATCCCATTGTCCGCTGCTATCACCCATCATAAAACTGCCTGCGGGAATTTTAATCATTTTCATCCCGATAGAATTAGTGTAAACCGGTAGTTTTTCATTTTTATGACAGCCTGCCAACAATGTTATCAGTATTACAACAAGCAGCGATATTTTAAGATTACTATTTTTCATAACCACATTAAAACAATCTGTAGAAAGTTGTCGTGACGTTCTCCGCTTCAATCGAATATTTTATTTCACACATCATCGTTTCATCTCAATTGAATTGGGGTCCCAAATAGTAGCCTCGATATGGCGCTCGGGTTTTTCCTTCGTAGAGTAATAATAGACCGAAACAACTTTGTCATCGTTCCTCACAACGGAGCGGCAATAACCGATGTCCCACGTCCTTGCATCGTCACGTAAAATAATTTCCTTGCTCCAAGTCTTTCCGTTGTCGGAAGTAATTCTTGCACGTATGCCGTAGGGTTTGGCTCGATAGCCGTAGACCACGCAAATTAATCCGCTTCTCAAACGAACCATGCTCGGCGGGTTACCGTTTCTTAATCCCGTATCCGTGTTCCCGATTTTATGCAGAAAGTGCCACGACTTTCCGTTATCTGTGGATTCGTAAACATCAATCCAATTTTTAGGCAAAACATATTTGTTGTTTTTCGGCGGGTCGAGTCTTCGGCGCATTGCCGAGAGCAAATGATTTTTATCTATTCTAACCGTTGCAGGCATTACCGAACGGATAGAATCATTCTCCGTCATCCACGAAACAAATTTAAATGTCAGTCCTCCGTCGTCAGTTTTAATGCACATTGCTTTATCCTGCAGTGAAGCACGGACTTTATTATCCTTAGCTGATGTAAAAATCATGCACTCATTACGGTTGGTTACAAGATAATCCGTCCGTGCCGTAAACTTACCGACACCCAGATCGGGATACCGGAACGGACCCTTCCAGCTTTTACCTTTATCGTAACTATAATAAAAGATATTGTTCGTATTGCGCAAAGCAAAGCCAGGTGTTTCAAAATTGATTCTTCTTCGGTTCAATTTTGCAAACTTTGAACGATGACGAAACGAAGTTGTGTCGACTAACTTCCACGTTTCACCGCCGTCGGTACTGCGTGCCAAAGCTGTTTTTATCGGTTTGTGCATATTAATTGCATGGTGATATTTGTTCTCCTTATTGTAGGCTAAAGTAAAGCCCACCAATATTTCATCGCCCCAGTTCCAAATTCCATTATTCGCAGGCCAGCCGCCGAATCTACCACGTTTGTAATAGATAATTACGTTTTTCCCTTTTGCAAATATTACTTTGCTACTATCGATGCTTCCTTTGTTAGCGTCGTTCAGAAAATTTAATTTTTCTTCTTCCGCCTTTGTGTAAAAAAAGTTTTTCAACGATATTTCCGATTTGTTGTGAGCCTTCCAACTCCATTGAATATTAAACCAGCCGACTTCTTCGTGCTTACCGGGGTTGAGAAATACAATGTTTATCGGATAAGCATTTCCCTTTTTCATTTTAAGCGAAAACACTTTTGCGGTTTTAGTATTGTTTGCCTTTACGGAATCCGAATTGTTTATTTTAAGAAACAGAGATTTATTTGTGCTCAAATGAAAATTAATTTTACCCGTAAAAGGAGCAACGATGTAGCCGTTCCAATCGCCCGAAGTACCGCCTTCGTAGTCAACCGATTCGTCCCACTTTTGATTTAAACTCTTCAAAACGGAAATTCCCTTGATGCTGGTTAAATCAGGCTCGCTGTAATAAATACCGATTAAACCTTCCTTCCTTGAATTACCATTATCACTACAAGCGGAAGTGAGCAAAAGAAAAGTAAGCCCTAAAAACAAAGCGGATATTTTAATTATGTTCTTCATCTTTTCATTACTATTTGTTCTTAAAGTTAACTGAACTTGGGTCCCAAATTGTTGCTTCGATATATTCCTGGGGGATTTTACTTGTTGTGTAATAATAAATGGTAACAATTTTACCGTCCGGACGTTGAACCGATCTTGTATAACCCATATCGTAAGAGCGGGCGTGGTCGCGCAAGTGAATTTCTTTGCTCCATGTTTTACCGTTATCGTTACTCAACTTAGCACGTATGCCGTACGGCACTCCCCGATAACCGTATGTAACGCACAATTGTCCGTTTTTCAATTTTACTAACGATGGCGGGTTGCCGTTAAATTTACCCAATGAAGTTTCCGCCACTTTACTCAAGAATGACCAGCTTTTACCGCCATTATCAGATTCGAAAACGTCAATCCAATCGTTCTCAAGTTGAGGTCTTTTGTTCCCTTTGAAACTTTTGTCATACCTTCGGCGCAAAGCTGTAATGTAATGCCCTTTGGCAATTCTTATTGTCGAAGGCATTACAGACCTGTAGTTAAACGGCGCTCCAATTAAAGAAACAAATTTAAACGTTCTTCCCCCGTCGGGCGTCAAAGCGCAGAAAGTATTATCCTGCAGTCGCGCCTCCACATTATCTTCCTCGAAGGAAAAAAAGAACAAACAAGAGTCCCCGCTAATTATTTGGTAATCGGTACGAGAAGTCAGTTTTTTGCCGTTAAAATTCGGGAACACTTGCGGACCGTGCCAATTTTTTCCTCTGTCGTAAGAAACATAAAATGAGTTTCCGCTTACTCTAATTGCAAGATTAGGATTTAGAAAATCAATCCTTTTCAATGGTCTGAGAGGTTTTTTATTGCTGTCCCAATAATGTTGTGGAATTTCCGTCTGCCAATGTTCGCCCCCGTCGTAGCTGCGTGCAAATACAATATTAGAGGGTTTCGTATTGTCAATCGAATGGTGGAACGGATTTGCTTTATAAGTACCGACGGTAAATGCCACTAAGATTTCATTTCCCCATTGCCAAATACCGCCGTTAGCCGGCCAGCCGGCAAATTTACCTTTCTCGGAAAAAACAATTACTTTTTTCCTGAATGCCGGATAGATGAACTTGCCGTAATCAATCTTAGCCGGATTCGGCTCAAAAGAATAATTATAATATGCCGCTTGTGCACTATCGTAAACGAAATTGTTAATAGGAATTATCGATTCTTTTTTGCCTTCCCAGCTCCAGAAAACTTTCAAGTAACTTTCTTCGTTTTTAATATGTTGGTAAGTCAACAAAACCGGATATTTGAAACCTTCCTTCATTTTAATTTTCAACTGTGCCGAAGCACCCTTTCCCACCGCTTGAATTTTTTTACCTTCAATCTTTAACGACGCCTTCTGATTAGTAGCTAATCGTATTTTCACTTCTTTGCTGACCGGGGA
>WFQV01000126.1 GCA_015486905.1 Melioribacteraceae bacterium
GTTTACTATGAATTAAAATCAGAGTAGATGATACCTTTTGAAACCAATGAATGGATTCTTAATGAGTAAAAAACAAAAGTCGAGGATGGTATGAAATCGACACCATTTGATTCCAAAGAAGATTTAGCACCTATTCCGTTTAGTGAACGAGTATGTGTTTTTGCAAAAAATTTAAAAAATAACGGCCTTATTTGGGATCCGCATCCAGGCTGTTTCATCTGGGATCCTTCGCGATCCCTAAAAGTCAGCTCTCCTTTTCCAAACAATATTTATTTCGTCTTGAATGTTTCACATTTTGAAAAACTTTTAGGAAATAAAGAAGCTATGCGTAGGCGTTTGGTTTGGTTGCCAACCTGGTATCAGGCACGTTTATTGTTGGAAAAATTAAATATTACCGCGGAGGAAATTGCAGCCTGCTATTCGGAAGACCCGGAACAGGAATTGATCAATCTGTACACAAAAATCTTAAACGAACTTTAATGTTTTGATGGACATTTTCTGAAGGCCATTTGCATTTGTGTGTAAATGACTTTTCTGTTTAAAACCAAAGGGACTCTGCACTATGGAGAAAAACAATGCGGGTGTAACCACCAGTCGTATTAAATTTTGCGATTTACGTTGCCCGTATGCCGAATTTCCAAAAGAAGAAGCCATCGACGGTTCGGGCACGTGTCAAACTTTTTTGGCGCTTTGGTACAATAAGCTGAATAAATATGTCACCAAGAATGCTCCTTGTGAAGCGGAATTCGGAGCCCGCAGGCCCAAGACAAAATTCTGAAGCTGTGGATTCATTCAGCCATAACCGGATCCAACCACTTGGCGGGTCATGGAACTTTTTTGCCTTTCCCCAAACCGGCTTGCCTTGATTTGAGCCATTCCGTATGTTTGTGCCCATGAGTGAATTACTGACCAATGATCGAATAAGACAAGAATTTCAAAGCGCTTTGCTCCAATGGTTTGCACAGAATAAACGCCCGCTCCCCTGGCGGGAAGAAAAAGACTGGTACGGAATTTTCCTCTCTGAATTTTTATTACAGCAAACGCAGGTATCTCAAGCCCTACCCTACTTCCGCAAACTGATTCGTGCTTACCCCACCGTTGAGGCCTTGGCTTCCGCTTCGGAAGACGAGCTTCTTAGTCACTGGGCAGGTTTAGGCTACTACAGTCGTGCGCGCAATCTGCGCAAAGCGGCCATGACTATTATGGAACGCTTTAACGGACAATTTCCACAAGAATATGCTACCGCGCTTTCTCTGCCAGGTATTGGCCATGTTTCGCCTCGGATGGAATTGGACTTTTGCTAAGTTGTAATGTAAACTTAAGAACAAAACTGAAAGGAGAAAGGCATGTCCAATTCCAGACGCAAGTACACAGCAGAGCAAAAGGTTCGTATTTTGCGAGAACATTTTGAAAATCAAGTTCCGGTTTCAACAATTTGCGAACGCTATCAAATTCATCCGAATATTTTCTATCGTTGGAAAAAGCAATTGTTTGAAGGTGCTATTACCACCTTTTCCACAACCCAAAAGAAGAAAACGGACAAAGCGCTTAGCTTTTTGGAGATGAAACTTCGGGAACGCGATAAAGTTATCTCGGAGATTGTCAGTGAAAATATCGAATTAAAAAAAAACTTAAATGGCGAAATATAAATGGTAAATGGGTTGAGCCGGACATTAGAGACGAAATAATTTTATTCGTAGAAGAGATGTCGATGCGCAGTAATTTAACTAAAAAAGAATTGATCAAAAAGATCAAAATTCCTAAGAGTCGTTATTATGATTGGATTAAACGTCAAGGCAAGCCCAATATCCACAATGGCAAGATTCCCAAAAGCCACTGGATATTGCCGGAGGAAGAAACAATGATTGTTGAATATTGCAGTGGTCGAATACTAGAGGGCTATCGTCAAGAGACCTATAAAATGTTAGATGCAGACATAGTAGCTGTCAGTCCGGCCACCGTTTACCGTGTACTAAAAAAACATGACTTGCTTAATCCATGGAATCCGGCTAAAGTGCCCAAAAAGAAGGGGTTCCGGCAACCTACAAAAGTTCATGAACATTGGCATATTGATATAAGTTATGTGAATATATTGGGCGCGTTTATGTTTCTGATAACGATCTTAGACGGTTTCAGTCGCTATATAGTCCATCATGAATTACGTTTGAATATGAAAGGCTACGATGTTGAAATAACCATAGAGAGAGCATTAGAGAAATTTCCTAATGCGCATCCTGATATGATAAGCGATAATGGTAGCCAATTTGTCAGTAAAGAATTTAAGGATTATATGAGACAAAAGAACTTAATCCATATACGCACATCGGTGGCTCATCCGCAGAGTAATGGAAAATTAGAGCGTTTTCATAAAACGATAAAACAGGAATCGATTCGTAAGAATAGCTATATTTCAATCGAAGATGCCAGAGAAAAAATTGCCGATTACATTCATTATTATAATACGAAAAGATTGCATAGCGCCATTTATTATTTGACCCCGGAAGACGTTCTACTCGGACGTACAGATGAACGATTGAAGGAACGTCAGCAAAAATTAGATGCAGCCAGGGCGTATAGGATGCAAGTGAATCAGAAAGGAACTAACGCATGATTTATAGCATCGAAGCGCTTAAAGACCAAAAAGAAAAGACCGGAGGATTTGTCAAGAACGACGCAGTCGCTTGTTATATTCTTGACAAATCCGAAGGGATTTTTTATCTTTTAAGCGCAAATCGATGCGTACTTATACACCTTAATTTTAACGCAAAAAGTCCATTTCCCGCTGAACCAGTACA
>WFQV01000127.1 GCA_015486905.1 Melioribacteraceae bacterium
GTTTACAAGACAATAGTGAATATGTCGAGATTGGAATTTAAACTAAAGTCGGTTCGGAACTTTAAACTCATGAATTATTCTCTTAATGGCAAAAGTTCGCTTAGGGATTTTAATGCATTGGATTTGCTTCGTATCACCACATCAATTGCACATGGCAAACTCCCTGTTTCTTTTACTTTAAACGTAACGGCTAAAAATCCAAATACCGGCAAAGGTTTTGCCCGGACGGACATCACAATTGAAGATTTCCCTTGGAAGCTTTACGTAAACGGGAAGGAAACAGTATCGGGAGATTTGAGAAGACCGGTTACCGTACCCGGAATGGGACACGAGAGAGACATTCCATTGACAATTAAATTTGACATTCTCAAGATGTTTAGAAATAAAAGTTTGAACGACATTGTTAACTTGGCTCTCTCAATCGGAGGTGCAAAGGGTTCGCCTTCACACTTAAAATTAGTAGCCGAACCCGTACTCGGCACGGTAATCGGGAAGATAAAATATCCCCAACCAATAACAATTATCTCACAAAAATTTAGCGGAAAATGAAAACGCAATATGCGATTGGAGTAGATTTAGGCGGCACGAATATAAAGTGCGGAATAGTTACCGAGAAAGGAAAGATAGTCAAGAAAGTTTCGGTAAAAACCAAAGCTGACAAGGGACCCGATGTTGTAATTAGCCAAATAAAGAAGGGAGTTGCCAAATTGCTTGAAGGCGAGAAGAGAAAAATTCAAGGCATTGGTCTTGGAGCGCCGGGAATAGTAAAGCATAAGAAAGGAATTGTTGAGAACCCGCCCAATTTACCCGGCTGGGGTAAAGTGGAGCTTGGTAGAATTTTGGAAAAGGAATTCGGACTATCGATCTTTTTAGAGAACGACGCTAACGCTGCTGCAATTGGCGAAATGATTTTCGGAGCAGGGGAAAAAATTCGAAGCTTCATTTTTGTTACACTTGGCACAGGCGTAGGTGGTGGAATAATTCAGAAGAAAAAATTAATCCGTGGAGATTCCGGTGCAGCCGGCGAAATAGGTCATATCTCAATTGATTACAAAGGGAGGAAATGTAATTGCGGCTCTTACGGATGCATCGAAGCTTACATTGGTAATGCCTATTTGGTTGACAGAGCAAAGCGTTCCTTACGCTATCATCCCGAATCAAAATTAAACGAGATTATTGCCGAAAACGACGGCTATCTTTCACCGCGTTTAATTAACGAAGCGGCAAAGTTAAAAGACGAATTTGCAATTAATTTTATTAAAGAATCCGGTAAATTGTTGGGCTACGCTCTTGCTTCGGCGGTTAACGTTTTGGACATTCCTTCAATTATTATCGGGGGAGGAACGGCAGGATTCGGTGCGCTGCTTTTCGAATCCGTACAGAGTGCCGCGCGAGAGCGTGTTCTGAAATCTTTAAAAGAAAAAATTAATGTTATTCCCGCTCAATTAAAAAACGATGCGGGGATTAAAGGCGCTTCCGCTTTAGTCTTTTACAACTTGCGTAAAAAATCAAAATAACTTTTTCTTTAATCGAATTAACAATGTGCAAATTAAAGTTACGATGCTTAGAATTAAGTTTCTTTTAATATTATTTTTATTTGGCGGAATTACTTTTCTGCGAGCGGAAAATGTTCCGAATTTCAAATCTTTAAAATTCAAGATAATTAATATCGTTAGCCTTCAAGATTCCCTTTCCAATTCTAATCGGAATAAGACATCCCAAGATAATGTCATCACGCTTAAAGATTCTTCCGCCTTCAAGGATTCTCTTTCGGCTGTGAAGGATTCACTTAAAAACAAAGGGGAATTCGGCGATGTTAAAGCGGTTGTTTACAGTAGAGGCAGTGATTCGTTGATTTTTGACATTAAGAAAAAGAAAATGTTCGTTTACGGCAAGGGCGACATTAAATATCAGAAGACGGAGCTAAAAAGCGGAAAGATTAAAGTTGACTTTACCAAAAACGAATTGGAAGCGTTCGGCGTTAAAGATACTGCGGACACGACAGGTCGTAAATTTGTGCAAAACCCCGTGATGATAGACAACGGAGAAAATTACGAAGGTGCGGCGCTGAAGTACAATTTTAAAACCAAGCAGGGATTTATTTCGGTAGCAAAGAATAAGAAAAACAAACAATATTACATGGGGGAAGCCGTAAAGAAAGTTAATAAGAATGTTTACTTTATTAAAAACGGAATTTACACTACTTGTTTGAAGGACACCTCGATTACTTATTTTACCGCAAAGGAAATGAAGGTAATTCAAAGGGACAAAATAATTGCCAAGTGGATTTGGATGTACATCGGCGGTGTGCCTTTACCTATTCCCATTCCGTTTGGCGTTTTCCCCAATAAAGGCGGACGGCGTTCGGGAATAATTGCACCAGGTTACGGCATTGACCCGAGGCGGGGACAGTATTTCCACAACTTCGGATATTTCTGGGCAATCAACGATTACATGGATTTGGCACTCACGGCTGATTATTACACAAAAGGCGGATGGGGCAGCCGAGCACGATTTCGTTACGCAAAGCGTTACAATTACAGCGGCAATTTTAATGCGGGCATATCGCGAATAATAATAGGTGAACCGGAAGACCCGAACAGAAGCGAACAAACAGATTGGAACCTTTCTTGGTTTCACAATCAAAGATTCAATCCTACCACAAGATTGGATATTAATTTGCGTTTCCAAACAAGTAATTTTTTCAGAAACAACAGCATCGATTACAATTCCCTTTTGAGGCGTAACATTATTTCAAATGCAACCTTCAGCAAACGTTGGGAGGAATCCCGAAACAGCTTGACAATAAATTACAACCGTACGCAAAATCTTGACAACGGAAATATTACCGAACTTCTGCCGAGCCTTACTTTTAACAAAGCTCAATCTTACCCTTTCCGCAGTAAGAACGCCGTTCCCGGAAAAATGAAATGGTACGAGTACATCGGCTACAACTATTCGGCGCGCTTTGTAAACAAAAGGATTAAAAACAGCAGCGGTTTGCACATACGCGGGGGAATTCAGCATTCCTTTAACATTTCGGCTTCCCCTAAGATTGCGCATTTTAATATTTCTCCTCATTTGAGTTACAACGAAAAGTGGTACAATAAAAGAACGAAAAAAAGATTGGTGAAAGTTCCGAAAGATTCCACTTACATTTACGAAGTGCAGGACGAGGATGTACACGAAATCAATTTTGTCCGCACTTTTAATTTCGGCGTTAGTGCTTCTACAAAACTCTACGGCATCGCACAGCCTGAAATGTTCGGTATTAAAGCTTTCCGCCACACTTTGTCGCCAAGCATTTCTTACAATTACTCTCCGAATTTCTCCGATTCCAAATGGGGTTACTACGATGTTTATTACGACCAAAACGGTAAGGAAGTTCGTTACGATAAATTCGGAAGAGAAATATTCGGCGGAGTACCTTCGCGGGAAAGTCAACGACTTTCTATTTCGGTTGCAAACCTTTTTGAAATGAAGACGATGAAAGACCCGACGGACACGACCTCAAAAGAAAAGAAAATACGGCTGCTTAATTTTAATGCAAGTCTAAGTTACGATTTTGCTGCCGACAGTAACAAACTTTCCGATTTGAGTTTGAGCTACCGCACTCAAATAGGACGATATTTAAACCTTTACGGCTCCTCAGGCTACACATTTTACGATTACCAAAACGGGCGAAGGATTAACCGCTTCCTTTCTTCGGAAGGGAAGGGGCTGCTGCGTTTCAACAGACTTTCTTTTTCTATTTCGACTTCGCTTTCCGGCGAGAAATTTAAGTCCAAAGAAAAGAAGAAAAAGGGGAGGGAAGAATATCCCGCATTTAAAAAGAAAGATTACATCGCACTCTTCGGAGAAGAACAGCCGCCGGATTTCCAAATCCCTTGGAATTTAAGTTTAAACTTGAACTACAACATTTCAAAGCCCACACCGGATTATGTTTCTAAGACGGCAAGCATCGGATTAAATTTAGGATTTAATCTTACCCCCAAATGGAAATTTAATTTTAGCGGGAATTACGATTTAATTCGAAAGGAAATTTCAGCGCCCGCTGTCTCCGTTTATCGCGACCTCAATTGTTGGGAGATGAGATTTAATTGGAACCCTCTCGGCACTTATCGAGGCTTTCATTTTGAAATAAGAATGAAAGCACCGGAGTTGAGAGACATTAAAATTACAAAAACGAAAGGATTATTCACGGGTAGAAGGTAAATTACTCTATTAGTGTAGTAACGAAATGATTAAAAAGTACATTATCGACGGTAACAATTTAATTTGGAAAAATTCTCATCTGAAAAAATTGCAGAAAGATTCACCTCAAATGAGCAGAGAAAAACTGGTCTTTCGCTTGTCAAGATTTTTCAGAAATAAAAAGTTTGAGGTTAGTTTACATTTCGACGGTTTTCCCAAGGAGGCAATCCCTTCGGGAAGAATTAAAATTTTTTATTCGTACAACAAAACCGCCGATGAGAATATCCGCGATGAAATTGATTTGACAAAAAATCCAAAGACGGTTGCGCTGGTTACTTCCGACCAGGAGTTAAGAAATTACGGCAGAGTTAACGCATGCACTTTGATTAAAAGTAATGAGTTTTGGGAAATGTTAAATCGCAACGAAACTACCGACGAGGAAGAAAAAATTCAGCAAGAAATTGATGATGCGGAAATTCTAAGATTGTTCTTGGAAGAGAACAATCGGAGGGAATAGAGCAAAGTAATTTGTTTTTATGAGCCGTAAATTATTGAACAATAGCCAGCTTAAGAATTTTAGTTTCATTTAATTTCGAAATATCGATATACACAATGTAAATTCCACTGGCAACTTTGTAACCGTTGTTATTTTTTAAATACCACCTCTCAAACTGACCGCTCGACTGCTTGTGCTTAATTGTCTTCACTAATGTTCCGCTCAAATTAAAAATTCGTATTGTTGCATTATTCGGCAAATGATTGAATGTTACATAATCTATGCTTTCCGTTTGTCCGCATGTATGCAATGGATAATACGGATTGGGGAATACATTTATCTTACTCACATCTTCTTTTGCCAAATTGGGATTACTTGTTACAACGGGTGCTGTAAATTCAAAAACGTCACTGGGTAAATTTATTGAATATGGTATTATCCACATTTTAAACGGACGTTCTAAGTAATTATAATTCGTACTCCTTGGCCAAATGAAATACATATTATTCCTTTTTAATGCATTATTAACGTTATTATAAAAAGACGGGTCGTATGAAGTGTTGCTGATGATAATATATTCATTTCCTCCATAATATGAGAAATCATTTCCATGCAAGCCTAAGTCCCATTTTAAGTTTGCATTTCCATTTATTGAATCTTCTACAAACGAAACGTTTACTTGTCTCGGATTTAAAGAATCGCTAATATCCCAAGCTGTGAAAGGCATCCAGCCAATTCCACCGTAAGCGTAATTTTTATCTTTTCTGTAAGTTGCCCCTCTTGACCAACCGTTATCTTCCGAAGGTGTTCTCTTGCCGTTCCCGCCGGTAAACCTTAATTCTATCGGAACGTAATTATAAAAGGGTAATGCATCCTTCCAAAATTTTTTCCCTATATCCATTCCGCCATAAAATTGGCTACCACCCCAATTATGTCCGGCTATCCACCTTCCTTCCGTAGAACTCCATTTTTTTATTCCTTTGGGCGGACTTATTACCTTCGGCATTATTCCGTTTACAATCGGATAATTGTTATCACCCGATTGATTGGTCTGATTTGCCAAAATTATTTTTCCCGTAAGTTTTTCTTTTAGGTTCCATACTACATCCGTGTTCAATGTATCGAAAGTTACTTGGTAAGTTTTTCCGTCGGTCTTTGCAGGGTCAACTACAATAGGAATAAGAGAACCTTCACTTTTGCCTGTGTGGTAGCTGACAAGCGTATCTCCAAAGACAGAGCCATACCTTATTCCGGGAGGTGCTGTTTGCGGTATTGCTTCCCTAACAATGACAGGTGATTTAATTATATGCGATGGAAAAATAGGAGATTTATTGTAAGCATAAGATATTACCGTAAAATAATATTCATGCCCGTCAAATAAAGGAGAGTGATTTAATGAATCTCTTGTAATTTCTAAAAAATGTGAAATCCCGTTATCTTCTCCGCTTACTTGTAGCTTTGGAATGTTAATCCGATTTACATCTCTCACCGTATCGTACACGGCTGTTACACCATCGACCAAATCAAAACCACCTATCTTTATCCCTTCGTCAATGCCGGCTGTTTTGGAAGGAAGTTGGTAAACCAAATATCCTTCAAAGTTGTAATCGTCTGCCGAAAAGTTTTCTATTGTATTTAGACGGTCAAGATTTGAACCCCAGTTTAAAATAATCTTTTTATGTAGAGGAATAACTTCTACACTGGGTGATTTAATAGTTGGAAGATGTAAAAGCAATTTGTTAAAGTACGTTTGTACCTTTTTTGTATTTTCTTTTAACTTTGTAACGCTATTTAAATAAGAATTACCTTGCCCACCTATTAA
>WFQV01000128.1 GCA_015486905.1 Melioribacteraceae bacterium
GGTACAGAGGTACAAAGGAATAGAGGGCAGAAAATTTTTAATTCTTAATTTTTAATTTTTAATTGAATAAATCCGTGTTATCCGTGTTCTATTGCTCGTTATTTGAGTATTTGCCAATCGTAATTTGTGGTTTACAGCTAACAAAGGGGGGCGGCAAAAGCCGCCCCTTGAAGAAATTTATTTGTCGGAATTTTCTTTGGGTGTTTCTTTCGTCTCCGTTGCTTTCTCTTTGTATTTTTCAGGGATGTGTCCTAATCTCAGTTCTTCCACGAGGCGTTTGGCGTCGTAGATTTTCCCTACGGTTTCCAAAATGCCTGTCGATGCAACTGCAACGGTACGATTTGCTTTGTCCGTGTAAATGAAAAATCCCGGTAGGCTTTCGATGTTACCGTCAAATGCCACGCCAACAATTTCGGCATTCTTATTGATGACGGGGCTACCGGAGTTACCGCCGATAATATCACAAGTTGAAATAAAATCCAGCGGAGTTGACAAGTCCAATTTTTCCGGAGGGTTCAACCATTCTTTGGGTAAGTCCCAAGGGAACTTTTTGAAATGTGAATAGTACCTGTTGTAAACGCCGTAGAAGGTTGTAATCATCGGTGCAATAGTTCCGTTGTAATGGTAAGATTTCATTACGCCGTCGCTTATTCTTAAAGTAAAGGTAGCGTCAGGCGGAATTGAAGTCCCGTAAACGGCGTAAATTGCTTTGCCGAGCTCGTCGTTAAGAGCCGCTTCTTTATTGTTCAGTCTCGATAGTATCTTTCGGTATTTACTTAATTGAGCTTCGGTTGACAGCACAAATTTAATAAAGGGCTCATTGGAATTAAGCACGCCTTTTTTGAACAATGTTTTTGCAGCTTCCTTGGTACCGATTTCCGAATTTTTCAGTGCGTAATCAACCGCTGCTTTTCCTTCGTAACCGCCGAAAAGTATTTTGTAATATTGATTGTCCTTGCCCAAATTCAATTTAAGGTAAGCGGCGTAAAGTTGAAGGGCTTCCTTCTCAAACGGCATAAAAATATTTTTTTTGTAAATTTTTGAAAGCTCTTTGTCCAGCGTGCTGTCCGGCAAAGGCTTTTTTGAATTTGAAGTTCTTGCCAAGTAGATTAGCTTTTTTGCTATTGTCAAATAAGCAGGAGACATCCTTCTGCTTACACCCACTGCCTCGGTAAAATAAGCGTACTTTCTTTTTTCTTGTTGAATCTTCGAGATTGCATCCCAAAGGTAGCCGTATTTTGCATTAAGTGTAGGATTGTTTTGAACAGCCGATTTAAATTTACGTTCGAAATCTTTTTTCCTTGCCCAAAGATATTGATTGCGCACACCTTTTAATTCGCCCGTAATGGCTTTTTCGGAATTTGCCAGCATAAAAAATATGTCCGAATATTCTTTCTTTTTGGGATAGCGTTCAATCATATCTTTGTAAATTTTTTTAATTCCTTTAAGAACGAAAGCCTGATTTCGCAGTGTAACATCGCGCATAAAAGCTAACTGAGAGATAGTTCTTAAGCGGCTGGTTCTCCCGGGATTTCCCACAACAAAAATGGGTTCACCCGGATGCGGACCGTTCTTACTCCACTTGAAATAATGGTCGGTGTGTAACGGTTTGCCGTCTTCGTCGTAAACGCGGACGAATGAAAAATCGGGATTGTAACGAGGATAAGTGAAGTTGTCCGGGTCGCCGCCGTAAAGCCCCATTCTGCTTTCGCCAACGAACACCATACGGACATCGCCGTATCTTTTGTAACCGTAAAGCGAATATCTGCCACCGCTGTAAAGGGGAACTATTTTGCAAATCAAACCTGTATCCTTTGAGTAGGAGGATTGGAGTTCTTCAATTTTTTTCTCTCTAAGTTTTCTTTTATCTTCGAGTGTTTTGCCTTTCTTCTCGGCGGAAATGACTTCGTCGCTTACATCCTTAATTAAAACCAATTGGTCAACGAAAAGTCCCGGGACTTTCCGTTCGTCCTTTAGTGTTGGTGCATAGAAGCCGTCGCGTTTAATATTTTCCCCTTTCTTTTGAATGCTTTTTGTAATGAAATCAACGCAATGGTGATTTGTCATTACTAATCCGTCGGCGGAAACGAAAGAAGCGGAGCACCAACTTGCAAATTTGAGAGCGGACATACGAACGTTGTCCAGCCATTCCTGGCTTGGGTGGAAGTGGTAAGTTGAATCGAAATAAGCTACGGGCGGATAGTCGAACGTCCACATCTTGCCGGTATCGAATTTACGGGCTTTAACCGTGTCGTAATTCACCCAGCTTTGATTGTTTTGCTTAACAATATTCACCGAATTAGAGCAAGCGGCTACCGCTACAAGTAGAGAAACGAGTAAAATAATTTTCTTAAAAAACGAAGAAGGGTTCTGCATCGTAAAACCTCTTAGATTGTTTTGTTAAATAATGAATTAATTATTCTTTTTACGTCACAAAAAGTAAATACGCAAAGCGATATTAAAAATAATTTAGACGATTTTTCTTAGGTTAAGTTTCGTTTTGAGTTGTAAGAAGGACAAGGGGGAGGGATAGACGAGTGAGCATGTTTCAGGTACAAGTTCAAATCTTGTGGCAAAAAAAATTAGCTTGTCTTTTCCTCGCGAGCGTTTTTTTACTATTTTTTGTTTTCCTTATTTTCCCAACCTACCCTTTCCGGGGGCGTTTAAAAAGTAAACCCGTCATTTCGAACACCGATTTATCGGGGTGAGAAATCTTTGAAAACATTGCGAACCCTGCCTTCCGCCTGCCTGCAGAGCAGGCAGGGTTCTAATATTTGGCTGAAAATAAAGGGTTTTAGCATTTCTACTTGTCTGAAAAATTACTTTTTGGACAGCCCCATGAGTCATTAAAAATATTGATTTATGAACTATGGTTTAAAACTTTCTAACTCAATATTCTTAATTACTTTGTAATGTTTTATATTTCCGGTTAACAGTTTGACTCCATTTGAAATAGCTGTTGAAGCAATTAATGCATCTGCCAAAACAAGTGAATTACTCAAATAATGTTGTTCAACCAAGAACATTGCTTTTGCAGAAATGTCTTCATTGATAAAAAATATTTTTGCATTCCATTCTCTTAAAGCAGTTCTTAGTAAAGTTAGTTCTCGTTTATTTCTCATACCTTGAACTAACTCCATATACGTAACAACTGAAATAGAAAAACTGCTCAAACTCTCAATAACTTTATTCGCTTTGGGATTCCCTTTCATATACCAAATTAGAACATCGGAATCTATCATAATCATAAGAACCTTTCCTTCCTAAGATTTCTAACATAGGAATTTACATCATCTAAATCAGTTCTATCTTTCCAGATTCCAAATAGTTCTTTAGTATCATGTAAATTCTTTTTTGATTCTTTTATGGGAACTAATTTGGCGTAAGGTTTTCCCCGAAATGTAATAATAACTTCTTCACCACGAGAAACGGATTCAAGAAGTTCTTTTGTATGGAATCTAAGTTCCTTAGCAGTAGAGTACATAATTTTCTCCTTTTTTTAGTTTATACAATTTAATATAAACTATGGAGATACAAAAAGCAATAAAAAAAAGAATGGTACAAGTTTAAATTTGGTGGTAAAAAAATTAGCTTGTCTTTTCCTCTTGGACGTTTTGTCACGATTTTTTGTTTTCCTTATTTTTCCCAACCCACCCTTTCCCTTCCTTCCCGACCTGCCTGCCGGCAGGGAGGGCAGGCAGGAGGGAGGGCTTGTTCTCCGATAGTTTTTAGCCTCGCCCCGCAGAATGCGGGGAAAGGGTGAATGGGTTTGAAAAATGACCGGTCCTAAAGAGTTTACCCCGCAGAATGCGGGAGAAGGCGGACCTGTCGCGCCGTAGTCTCCCGCAAATGCAGGACAGCGCAGACGAAGGCGGACCTGTCTAGCGTCTTACCTCTCGCGTCTCGCGTTTAACTATTTCTTGTTTCTTCTTTCTGATTTTTTATTTTTTGCCACTGATTTTAAACCTGTAACTTGGGTAATTCAGCATTATGGTAATAATTGTTTTGTGGCTTTAAAAGCACAAAGCCGAAGCTAAATGCCTCGGCTTTGTGTTAAAGGGGTTTTTATTATTTATTTGCAAGGTGCCCATTCGGGAGGGGCATAACGTCCTCTGTTGCGCAATCCGCGAAAACCTCTTCCTCTCATCATTTTCCCGCGAGCTTGCATGCCGAAATGTAACATTTTGTCCTTTGCTATTTTTTTCTGATTAGCATCGAGCAAGTTGTAAATCTTAAATCCTTTGTCTATTTGAATGTCTTTAATTTTCCCCTGAAGGGCGGTTATTTTGTCAGTCAGACTTTTAATTGCCGTTTTACTCGGATTGTCTTTCAGCATCTCTTCTTTAATTTTTAATCGATTTTTTTGGATTTCATTTCTTAAATCCAAAGTTTTCATTTGTGCATCCGTATTAATTTTGGCAATTTCAGTTAATTGTTTATCCGTTAAATTAAGAGTTTTTGCCATATTTGCTCGGAAGCCGGGTCTGTCTCCTTTCGGTCCTGGTCCGTAAGGCTGTGCAAATGTGCTGACCGAGAGCGCTAACACTATTACTGCCACAAGTGTTGCTTGAATTAGTTTTTTCATTTTGTTTCTCCTTTATTTTTGTTAATAAATTTCTGATTTCGTTTTTTTGACAGTATCGATGTACAAAAAGGTTTAAAGTCGATTAAATCTTTTTTAACCCCCAATCTTTCCGGCGTAATTTCAAAGTGCGCGGGATTTAAATTATTTGATTTTTACTTTAAACCTTTACCGTTTATATTAATGTCAAAGATATTGAATTAAGGTTAATAATGGCAGTAAGTTCCGATTTAGAATTAGTAAAAAAATATTTGGCAGGTGATGAACAAGCGTTCAACGAGATTGTCCGAAAATACAGAGAGAAAATTTATTGGCACGCTCGTAGAATGCTAGGAAATCATTTGGATGCCGATGAGATTACACAGGAAGTAATTATTGTTCTTTACAAGAAATTAAAAACCTTTAATTTTCAATCGTCTTTGTACACGTGGATTTTTAAGATTACATCTAATTTGAGTATTAATTACATTAATAAACTGAAAATTAAGAAGTTTTTTCCTTTCTACGACTTACCTCAGTCGCAATTGATTGAAAAATCGGATATCGTTAAAAATTATGAGGATAAAGAAAAATTGGAAATATTGGAAAACGCTTTAATGTCAGTACCTCCGAAACAGAGAGAGGTCTTTGTTCTGAGACATTTCGAAGGACTTTCGTACCAGGAAATTTCCGAAGTTACTGGTAAGAAAATCGGGACATTAAAAGCAAATTATTTCCATGCACTCAATAAAATTTTAGAGAAAACGAAAAATGAACAATAGAGAAAAAATATTAAAATATCTTTCGGACTTAATGAACCGGGACGAAAAGAGAGAATTCGAATCCCTCTTGGAAAACGACAGTGAATTGCAGGAAGAATTTAACAGCATTAAAAAAAGTCTCGCTACGTTAAAGAGAGACTCAGAGCCGGAAGTGAACGAGACGTACTTTGTTAATCTTCTTCCACGTGCACGCTCGAAAATGGAAAAGAAGAAAAAAGGAATTGCATTTGGGATGAAGCTTGTTCCGCCTTTCGCGGCTCTTATTTTCTTGATTGTTTCTACAATGTTTTTCAGCCGTAGTTTCGAAGACCAATTCTTTACGTTTAACGAAATTCAATCTCTCCTTAGCGCTAATAATCTTACTGCAGCGGACAAAGCAAAGCTTGACCTGGTGATTGAAGAAAATTATTACGATTTTGTCAACGTTACAAATACGGAAGGGAACGATTTGGAAAACGAATTAAGTACGGTTAATTTACAACCGGAAGAAATAGAACAAGTGGAAATTTCAGATATCCCTGCCGAAGAGGATTATCAATACATTGATAATATTTCGCAGAAAGACTTTAATAAAATTTATGAGGCAATAAAAAAAATTAAGTTACAATAGGAGAAAGAGAGATGAAAAAGTTTTTAGTTTTAATAATAATATTCTTTAGCGTTCCTTTTATTTCCAGGGCACAGCAGAACAGAGAGAGAATGATGCGTCAAAGGATGGGGCGGCTGGCGGAATTGGAACAATTAAAATTAATAGATTTGCTGAATCTCGATGAAACCACTGCAGTTAAATTGTTTGCACGGAGAAAGCAAAACTTAAACGAGCAACAAGCCCTGATTAAGATGAAGAAAGAGTATATTAATGAATTGAGAAAAGCCGTTAAAGAAAACGATGATGAAAAATGCGATTCTTTAGTTAATAAAATTTTATACATTGAAAAAGAAAGTATAAAAAAAAGAGCAGAGTTTATTCATTCACTGTCTGACATTTTAACAAAGGAGCAAATTGCCAAAGTAATTATCTTTGAAAGCCGATTTAAAGATGAATTAAAGAACTATTTTATGCGGCATAGAATGAGAAGGTAAAAACCTCTCGGAACTAACTTTCGACTGCCTTTGTTGAAAGAGGGAAAATTTAAAAAATAAAACTTGATTTTTTTTACTTATGCAAGTAATTTTCGCAATTCAATTTTGCGGAAGTGGTGAAATTGGTATACACGCTACTTTGAGGGGGTAGTGCCCTTCCCGGGCGTGCGGGTTCAAGTCCCGCCTTCCGCACAACGTTTTTTAATTAATTAGGTATATTAAAATGAAAAAAGTATTTTTAATTTTGGGAGCTTTTCTTCTGATTGCTTCCGTCTCGTTTGCACAAGCGTTGGATAAAAATAACGACGCTAAAAAACTTTACAACGAAGGCACACGCTTGATAAAATCCGGTAATTTTAAAGGTGCCATTAAAAAGTATGATGAAGCTCTTAATTTAGTTGATGACTACAGACTTCACTTTGCCAAAGGGCAGGCACTTCGAAAAATGAGAAAGTTCGAGGAAGCCATTAAAGAATATGAAAAGGCTAAGGAAGAAAAGCCGGATTATTTCCCCACTTATTTTTACATGGGCTCTTCTTACTTTGCCCTTAAAAATTATGAGAAAGCAAAGGAGTATTTTGACAAGACCCTTGAGCTTAATAAAACCAAGTTAGTGAAAAAAGCGGTAAGTAAAAATCTTCAGATTTGTAATGAAAAATTGGCTTTCCCGTTCTTGCTGGAAGGTAACACGGATGCACAACGCGGCGATTACAAGAAAGCCATCAAGAATTTTAGCAAAGTCTTGGAATATTACAACAGCGATGCGGCTTATCTTGGTCTGGCTAATGCTTACAACGAATTGGGTGATTACCAAAAAACATTGGAATTCGCTTCCAAAGCTATCGCCCACCGCAAAACTATTCCTCAGGGGACTCCGTATTTCTTTTTAGGCATGGCTTACAAAAATATGGGGCAAACCGACCAAGCAAAGCAAAATTTTGAGATTTGCTTAAAGGACAGAAGCAAAGCTAACAAAGGTTTTCGCAAAAGAGCAAAATATGAACTTAAACAAATGAAACAATCATGACAAAGTTTAAGACACTCAAGAGAATAATATTAATTATGAATTATGAATGATGAATGTGTTGGGAGTAGATTGATTGCATGGTTGGATGAATGGATGCATAGTTGGATAAATGGGGATAAATGGTTGGAATGAAAGATGCAATTTGTAAGATCTATCACTTAAATAGCGATTCTAATTGTAGAAATAAGGAATGCACAAATAAAAGGAAAGTTAGCTTGATTACAGGTTTAAAAACATTCGCGGAAATTCGTGTAATTAGCGGATAAAAAATAAACAGATGAAAATGAAATAGCAAGAAATTTTTCCACTTATGCCCGCCCGCTTGAACAGCGGGCTTTTTCTTTTACAAATGGAATGACTAAATCACAATAGATTAAAGGAGTAATGTCACAATAATAGAGTGGAAAAATATTCTTCAAAATGAATCTGAGAGTAAACCTATTGGATATTGGGCATCCTTTTGGAAAGAAATAAATTTATGTTTAAAAGAATTTTTTAGGGTGAAATTTCTTTGCGGGACAAAAACGTTTTTAAAATCGTTGCATTAATAATACTCGCATTGTATTTTAGCGGAAAATAATTAAATAAAAAAATGAATATTTTAAATCTGGTGAGATATCCTTTAGTTGTTTTTAACTTCAAGAGAAATGCGGAATGATGGCTTTTAGTTTTCTCTCCTTTAAAGTTTTCAAAGTCGATTATTTTACAATCTAAATTATTGTGGCGAGATTAGCTTAAACTTATGTGTTGTCTGAATAAATAAAATAGTCAATTTATATTATTTAGCAAGGAGGAATAATGAACGAACTTCTTTGGGTTCCTATTATCGGATTGCTCGGCTTATTTTTTGCTTATGTCATTTATACTATGGTTCTTAAAAAGGACGAAGGTAATGACAGAATGAAAGAGATTGCCAAGCAAATCCAGCACGGAGCAATGACATTTCTTTCGCGTGAGTACAGAGTCATTGCTATTTTTATGATTGTTGTTTTTATTATCTTGTTTTTCTTTATTAGTCCCTATGCAAGTTACGCTTATGTTTTCGGCGGTATCAGTTCGATGCTTGCGGGTTTCTTCGGAATGAAAGCTGCTACACACAGCAGTAATCGTACATGCCAAGCAGCTGCAACGGGGGGAACTCCCGAAGCGCTGGTTACTTCGTTCATGGGCGGTTCCGTAATGGGTATCTCGGTTGCCGCTCTCGGTGTGGTAGGATTGGGATTGGTTTTCTTTTTTACTAAAGACCCTGAAATTATTAGCGGATTTGCTTTGGGTGCTTCCTCAATTGCACTTTTTGCAAGAGTGGGGGGCGGTATTTACACAAAGAGTGCCGATGTGGGCACCGACCTCGTAGGCAAAGTTGAAGCGGGTATTCCGGAAGACGACCCCCGCAACCCGGGCGTTATCGCGGATAATGTCGGCGATAATGTTGGCGACACAGCCGGTATGGGCGCGGACTTGTTTGAATCCTACATTGGCTCGGTAGTAGCTACCATTGCAATTGGTGCTACGATGACGAATCCTTTAAACTGGTCTGCTTTGCCGATAGTTTTAATTACAATAGGTTTGATTTCTTCGCTCATCGGAATTTTCTCAATTAACTTTTTGAAGAAGATGAACCCGCAAACCGCTTTGAGAAACACGACATATGTGGCGGGGATAATTTTTATTATCGGTGCTTATTTTGCTACAACTGCTTTGCTTGGAAGGGTAAACGAGTTCTGGGTTGTGGTTACCGGACTTATTACCGGTGTGCTCATAGGTATTGAGAGCGAATATTTTACATCGGGAAAACCGATTAAAGAGATTGCACAAAGCTCCGTCTCGGGTCCTGCTACAACTATTATTACCGGGCTTGCGGTCGGCTTCGAAAGTACGATTCTTCCTATTCTAACAATTTCTGTTGCTATTTTAATTTCTTATGCTCTTAGCGGGCTTTACGGAATAGCTATCTCGGCGGTCGGAATGCTTTCTACAATTGGTATTGTAATGTCAACCGATAGTTACGGTCCCATTGCTGACAATGCCGGGGGTATTGCACAAATGGCGGAGCTTGATCCTGAGGTTAGGAAAATTACCGACAAGCTCGATTCGTTAGGTAACACAACCGCTGCTATAGGGAAAGGTTTTGCAATCGGTTCCGCAGCACTTACAGCTCTTGCTTTGTTCTCCGCTTACCAGCAGGCGGCTCATCTTAGCTTTATTGATTTAACAAACCGGCTAACCGTTGTAGGGCTTCTGCTTGGAGCATTGATGCCCTTTGTTATTGCAGCATTAACAATGAAAGCTGTCGGTAGAGCCGCAGATCAAATGGTAATAGAAATTAGAAGGCAGTTTAAAGAAATTGTCGGTCTGTTGGAAGGAAAGGCAAAGCCTGATGTTAAAACTTGCGTTGATATTGTAACAAGAGGTGCGTTGAAAGAAATGATTTTACCAGGACTGTTAGCAGTGCTTGCACCTCTATTGGTCGGTCTGTTTTTAGGAACTGAAACTTTAGGCGGATTTCTTGCCGGCGCCACATCTACCGGCGTACTCCTCGGAATAATGATGACAAACGGCGGTGCGGCTTGGGACAATTCGAAAAAATGGATTGAGGAAGGAAACCTCGGCGGTAAAGGAACGCCTACCCACGCTGCTGCAGTTGTGGGTGATACGGTGGGCGATCCGTTCAAAGATACCACAGGTCCCTCAATGAATATCCTTATTAAGTTAATGTCGGTTCTCTCTCTCGTTTTTGCTCCTGTTTTTGTGCGCTATTCCGGACCGATTATGAAATTCTTTGATAATCTTTTTTAAAAGAATTTAAATAAAATTCATAATGTTAAAAAGGCTTTTGGAAATATTTTTCAAAAGCCTTTTTTTATTGAAAAGAAACAATGACGATTAATGGGACGCTGATTTTTCATGATTGATTATGATTTTCGCTGATTGGACAATGGAACACGGATGACACAGATGCAAAGTCTTAAGTAAAGAGTCTTAAGTCTTAAGTTACCAGTGTTCAGCAATGTCTTGTCCTGAAATAGGTTGACAAAAAAAACAACTAAAAAAGGAGAAGAAAAAATGAAAGACAGACGCCCGAAAGTAAGCTATAGCCTTGCATTCAAACAAAAAGTTGTAAAAGAGATAGAAAATGGTATATTAACGAAGTCGGAAGCGCGAAGATTGTATAATATCGGAAGCAATATTACAATCCTACGTTGGCTTCGGCAATTAGGTAAATCACAATTAATTAACAAAGTTATCCACA
>WFQV01000129.1 GCA_015486905.1 Melioribacteraceae bacterium
GAGGAAAAGACAAGCTAATTTTTTTTACCACCAAATTTAAACTTGTACCGAAACAATAAACCGTCCAAGACTATCGGTTTTAGTTCAACCCTTCCTCTTCGTTTTTTAAATATTTACTCTTATCTTTAAAACTTAATTTAATAGAATTAAATAAAAACAAATAAATGCTTTTAAGTTTAATAAATCTATTAGTAATCGGTTTTCTGACAGGATTTATTTTTTCAATTCCAATAGCTGGTCCAATAGCGGTTCTTGTGGTAACAAATTCTTTGAAGAACCGGGCGCGGTTTGCTAACCGTGTAGCATTGGGGGCGGCAATAATCGATTTTTTCTACGTCTTCATTGCAATGTTCGGAATCACAGCATTGATTAAATATTACCAACCTTTTATTCCTTATTTGTTCATTATCGGCGGATTTATTTTACTTTACGTCGCTCACAAAATTTTCAAAATTAAGTTCTCAATAGAATCGGTTGAACAGGAAGAGAAAAAGTACGATGAAGAAAAAGGAGGATTCAGAACCGGTTTACTAATTAACTTCACAAATCCGGGAATCTTTTTCGGTTGGCTTACTTCCTCTTTCCTCATTCTTACATTTGCCGCTTCTCTCGGTCTGAACACAGGAGGAATGGAAAGGATAGTTGGCAAAAACGTTACGGAAGTAACCCGTTTAGCTTACAATGCCGTACCGAATTTAAATAAGCAATCACTTGAATCCGATTCTCTTGAATTTCGGGACAAAGGGACCGAGCGTGTGGAAATTTCTGCCAACAAAGCGGCGGTTTTAAGTCTTGCTTTTGCAACGGGCATCGGCATAGGCGGGTACTCATGGTTTTTATTATTCGGCGGATTTATTCGAAAGCACAGGACAAAACTTCATCCCTCGTATCTAAACATTTCCCTTCGTGTTTTCTCAATTTTCATTTTTATACTTGCGGTCTATTTTTTCTACCTTGGAATAAAAATAATTATTTGACTTCTCTTGCACCGAGGTTTTCTATTATTGCTTTTACAAAGGGGTTCTTCTCGTCGGTCGAATCTATTGTCTCAATATTTTCTTGCGTTAATTGTTCTTCTTCCACTTCTTGTGAAGAATTTTCCTTCGCAGAAAATTTTAATTTTACTTTTCCACCGTAAAATTCCTCGAAACTTTGTAAAATGAAGTCAATCTTTTGCTCGAGGAAATTAATGTCCGATTTTTCCCTGATTGAAATTTCCAATACACCGTCTTTCAATTCCAACGGCTTTGAAAGATAAAGCCGAGAGCCCACTACGAACTTTTTTGAATTTATTTCTTTAACGAATTCTTTCCATTTTTTTTCAATTTCTTGAAAAGTTAAAACGCCGTTCATCTCTTGAATCGGACCTTGTGTTTCGCGGGCATGGAATGGTTCACCCTTCTCTTTATCTTGTAACGGCGGGCTTTCCTTGATTTCTAACTTTCGTTCACTCTTTTTTTTTTCGGGTCTCGCTTCAGGTACAGGGATCTTCCCGCTACGTAAAGCTTCAATCAATTCGGAAATAGAGGAGCTTTTTTCCAAGCCGATTAACTTGGATAGACCTATTTCAATAGTCAGTTTTTGGTTTTGTGCAATTTTAATATCCGAAAGTAAGCGTGTAAGGAAGGTTAGAATTCTTAATAAATCCGCCTCGGAAAAATTTTTCTTCAGCGATTCATATTTTAATTTTGTGCTTTCACTTGCCTCAATAAATTTAGAGCTTCCGGTAACCGCAAGAGCCATGATATTTCTAAAATGTTCAATCAGCCCCATTACGAAATCAATAAAGTTCCAACCGTTTTCGTAGAGGGTTTGAACAGTTTCGTAAGCAATGCGAAAATCTTTTTCCAGAACGGCTTTCGAAACTCCGAAGTAAATGTCCTCGTCAATTAAATTGAGCATTTTACGTACTTCATCTGCGGTTATTTTTGTACCGCAATAAGAAATCACTTGATCAAAAAGGCTTTGTGCATCACGCAATGCACCGTCTGCCTTTTTCGCAATTATTGTCAAAGACTCGTCATCTATTTCAATTCCTTCGGTTTTAGAAATTTTCGCCAACTGTTTTTTAATTTCCGACAGTTCTATTCTGCGGAAGTCAAACCTTTGGCATCGTGAGATAATTGTAAGCGGGACTTTGTGAATGTCCGTAGTGGCGAAAATAAATACGGTGTGTTCCGGCGGCTCCTCCAATGTTTTCAAAAGTGCATTGAAGGATTCGGTTGTAAGCATGTGAACTTCGTCGATGATGTAAATTTTGTATTTACCGCTTGTGGGTGCATATTTCACAGATTCGCGAAGCGTGCGAATTTCGTCTATTCGTCTGTTCGAAGCTCCGTCTATCTCTATTACGTCCATTGTTTGCCCGCTTTGGAACATCTTGCACATTTCGCACTCATTGCAAGGTTCTCCCCCTTGCGGATTTAAGCAATTCAATCTTTTGGCAAGAATCCTTGCTGTTGTGGTCTTCCCAACGCCCCTGGGACCCGCAAAAATGTAAGCGTGGGCAATTCTGCCTTTTTCAATCGCATTTTTTAAGGTGGTTGTAATATGTTCCTGTCCCACCACTTCGTCGAACCTTTGGGGCCGCCATTTTAATGCCGTAACCGTGTAACTCATTTTCTTTCCCTAAAATTTAAGCCAAACTGACTTTGTTTGAATTTATTTTTTTCGTTAAAATATTAATTAGCTCCGCCAAATATTTGTAATCTTCTTGGTCGAAAGCAGAATATTCGTAACTGTCAATATCCAACACTCCGTAAAGTTCATTCCCGGAAATTACGGGTAGAACTATTTCCGACTTTGTATTTACATCGCAGTAAATGTGTCCGGGGAAGGTGTTGACGTCCGGGACAATCACCGTTTCAAGCCGCTCGGCTGCAGTTCCGCAAATCCCTTCGCCTATTCTAATCATCGTACAAGCCGTATTGCCTTGAAATGGTCCTAAAAAAAGTTTGTCGCCTTTTCGCAAGTAAAATTCCACCCAACTCATTTTACCGAATGAATTAAAAACAGCCGCTGTAAAATTTGCAAGGTTCGAAATAAGATGCTTCGAAGGTTCTATTAACGCCGCAATTTGCGGAAGCAGCTCTCCGTAAATTTCCTTTGTCGGCAAATTTTTATTTACAACAATTTCCTCCGACATTTACTTCCTCTTTCTTGTTGTTGATTTCGTCGGCTTTTCCCTCGCAGTTATCTTTCGCGTTTTCTTGAAAGCGTCGAAAACATAAGGGAAAGCTTCGGAGATTGTTTCAACCGGAACTATTTTCAATCCTTCCTTTACTGCATCTTTTATTTCGACTAAATCCTTCACGTTTTCTTTGGGAATTAGAACAGTCTTAATCCCGGCGCGCCTTGCAGCGAGAAGTTTTTCATTCAAGCCTCCAATAGCAATTACATTTCCGCGCAAAGTAATTTCCCCCGTCATTGCAACATCTGCGCGTGCCGGAATATTTCTAAACGCAGAATACATTGCCATTGTAAGAGTAATGCCTGCCGAGGGACCGTCTTTCGGAATTGCACCTTCGGGAAGGTGGATATGAACCTCCTTTCCTTTTTGGAAATTTGTCGGCAGTCCCAACTCCTTTGCGTTCGAACGTAAAAAGCTCAGAGCCGCCATTGCGGATTCCTTCATCACGTCGCCTATTTGTCCCGTGATTGTTAACTTTTCCGGGCCTGCCATTATTGTGGCATCTACTTTTAGAATGTCGCCGCCAACGCTTGTCCAAGCCAAGCCTGTCACACTGCCCACAAGCGGTTTGGAATCGGCAGTTTGGTAGTGGAAGCGCGGTGCGCCTAAAAATTCTTCAATCTTTTTGGGAGTAATGTCAAAACTTATTTTCTGTCTTTTCCTGTTCCCGTTGGTTAATTTTTTAGTAACTATTTCTTTTGCCGTCTTTCTGCAAACGGAAGCAATTTCTCGCTCCAAATTCCTTACACCGGCCTCACGAGTGTACTCATTAATTATTTTTTTAATTGCTTCGTCTTCAATTTTTACGTCAAATTTGTCCAATCCGTGAAGTTTAAACTGCTTTGGAATAATGTGTCTCTTTGCAATTTCCAATTTCTCAAATTCCAAGTAACCGGGCAATTCTATTATTTCCATTCTGTCCTGAAGCGGTAACGGAATATTGTAACGTACATTTGCCGTCGTAATGAACATTACCTGGGAAAGGTCGTAATCAATGTCAAGATAATGGTCGTCAAAAGAATGGTTTTGTTCGGGGTCAAGGACTTCCAACATAGCCGAGGAGGGATCACCTCGGAAATCCATGCTCATTTTGTCAATTTCGTCCAAAAGCATTATCGGATTAACCGTACCGGCACGTTTCATCGATTGAATAATTTTGCCCGGCATTGAACCGATGTACGTTCTGCGGTGACCGCGGATTTCAGCCTCATCACGAACGCCTCCGAGACTTATTCTCACAAACTTTCGCCCGATTGCGCGCGCTATTGACATTCCCAGTGAAGTCTTCCCAACTCCGGGAGGTCCCACAAAACAAAGTATTTGCCCGCGCATCTCTTTCACCAAATTTAGCACTGCAATATGCTCAACGATTCTTTCCTTAGGTTTTTCGAGACCGTAATGGTCTTCGTCAAGAATTTTGCGAACGTTTTTAACATTTAAATTATCCTTAGTTTTCTTGTACCAGGGAACGTCAGTCAGCCAATCGAGATAGTTTCTAATCACCGTAGATTCCGGTGAGGTAGGTGGAGTCTTTTTCAGTTTGTTAAACTCCTCAAGGGCTTTATCCTCAACTTCCTTAGGCATCCTCGCCTTTTTGATTTTTTCCAAAAGTTTTTGAAATTCGGGTGAAATTGCCTCTTCCTCGCCAAGCTCATCCTGAAGAATTCTTATCTGCTCTTGAATGATAAACTTCCTCTGCGTCTTGGCAATGTTTTCCTGAACCTTCTTTTCAATTTCCTTTTCAACTTGTAGTATGTCAAGCTCGGAAGTAAGAATTTTAATTATTTCGTACAACTGATCTTTCAGAGAAAATTTTTTCAGTATTGTCTGCTTAACTTGAACCGATTGGTTAATGTTTGCCGCTACGTAAAAAAGTTTTCTGTCCGGCTCGGTAATGTTCTCGTATGCGGCTATTGTTTCCGGCGGAATGGATTGATTTCTGGAAACGTACTCTTTGAATTTTGTCGTCATCTGACGAATAAGTGCATTAATTTCTTTTTGATCTTCAACCTTAGGGATTACTATTTCAACTTCCACTTCAAAGAAATCCGGGTTTTTTAAAAATTTTACTATTCTACCTTGAATTACACCATCTATTAAAATTTTCAGAAGTCCGTTCGGAAGTTTTAATATTTGAATTATCTTGGCAATTGTACCTTCTCTGTAAATATCGCCTTGGACAGGTTCCTCGATATTCGACTTTTTCTGTGCAGTAAGGAAAATGTATCTGGAATTGTCCAGTGCGTGGTTTGCCGCCCGAATAGATTGGTCTCTGCCTACAAGCACGGGAAAAATCATGTAAGGAAAAATTACCGTGTCCCTCAAAGGCAGAACGGGTAAAACTCTCGGAATATCTTCTACAACCAACTCGTTAAATGATGTTTTAACTTTCTCATTGCTCATTAAAAATCCGCTCCTAAGTGATTAAATTAAGGAGTCAAAATATACCAAATATCAAAAGGGCTATCAAGAAACGAAAGATATTTATTGTTGAGCAGACTAACGGTACAGGCTTAAAATCAGTGGCAAAAAATAAAAAATTAGAAAGAAGAAACAAGAAATAAGAAATAGTTTAACGCGAGACGCCCGCCTTCGTCTGCGCTTCGCTTGACTACGTCGTGACAAGCAAGAGGTAAGACGCAAGTCATTAGACTTATTATAGTCAAATCGAGAACCTTGCATAAATGGATGATTGGATGGATGGATTATTGTATGGTGAATTGTGAATGGAGTATTGGAATAATGGAATAATGGAATGTTGGAATTGTGAAGTCAGTTTTGATTGAAAACATTATTCCAAAATTCCATTTTCCCAGCATTCCCAAAACGTTAAATAAATATTTCTTCTAACTCCTAAATTCTAACTACTAAAATTCTGTACACCAATTACTAATTATAGTATCCTCAATCAAATCTTCCTTTTTTTGTCAAAATATTTTAAACTTTTCGTAATGATTAAAATTGTGAAATTAGTTGCCGGCTTTGCCACACTAAGGATGATTGGATTGTTCGCCTTTCCGTCTAAACAATTAAATTCCTCACTTCGATACCTTCGGCATCGTATTTTCCACTTCTGTAGTTTCCTTCTATAGACATTCGACCCCCGACACTTGACTCCGTCAAGGTCGGGGTCGGTTGAAATTCACCTTTTTAAGTGAATAAAAGTTTAATTTATTCTTTAAGGTTGAATATGA
>WFQV01000130.1 GCA_015486905.1 Melioribacteraceae bacterium
TTTTTCAATTACGGTTACTGCTGAATGAATTTTAGCTTTTCTTTAGACCTTTTCACAGAGACGCTTCTTACAGGAAGCGATTCGTTTTACGAGCTTACAAATTTCCCTGAAGATGATAGGGACATTCCTCTCTACCGAATATTTCCGACTCAGGATTTCATTGAATATCTGAGAACCGAATTCGGCAGCGGGAGAAAGACCTTTCCTTTTTACACTTACATTTTTACCAGCCATGGGCAGAGAATCCGCGTAACGGGCATCGCTAAAAGGACAAAGAAGGGTTATGACCTTTTTGCCAAAGCGGAATCCCAAGCTAATAAAACATTGATTGAGGAAGAGCAAAAAATAAGTATCCTTGAACTAATCAACATTGCCGCTAAAAATTTTATGAGCGGCACAAATTGGAAACCGTTGCTTAATGATACCTTTAAATCACTTGGGGTTACGTTGAAGACATCAAGGATTTGTCTTTACCAAGACAAAATTAATACTGCCGGTGACTTGGAAGCTGTTTTAATTGAGGAATGGACATCGGGGAACCGTAAACCAATCCTCAGCAGAAAAAAGGAACATCTTTCTTATTCGCGTGAAGAGTTACAAAGATGGAGAAAGGAATTTGACAAAAATCATTTGATAAGCACTGTTTTCCGTTCGCTGCCGCAGAACGAAGCGGAAATTTTAAAAGAACATAATTTTAAATCCATGCTTGCAATTCCCGTACAGGTGGACAAATCAATTTTCGGATTTTTGTTGTTTGAAAGAGTGGGAAAGGAACCTTGGACATCTGACGAGAAAGCAATCCTTTCTTCATTCTCCTCTCTGCTGGGCATTGCAATCAAAAGCAGCACCACGTACAAAAAATTATTGGAGACCGAAGAGAAACTTTCTCTAATTACAAAAGAGACTTCCACCGTTCTTTACGGCAAAAGATTCGGACAAAAAAAATATGATTATATTACGGAATCAATCAAGAATCTTACCGGCTACAGCAAGGAAGAAATTAACTCTATCGGTTTCAACTCTTTAATTTTAGATATTTCAAAAGAACGATTTAAAATTGTAAATACAAAAACAACTCAAACTTTTCCCAACGAAACGGATTATCTCATTAAAACAAAGAACGGTAAGGAGAAATGGGTTGCCGATCAAAAATTCGGGTGGAAAAACAGAAACGGTAAAATAATCGGTGAGATTGGAATTTTAAAAGATATTACCGATAGGAAGAAATTTGAGTACGACCTCAAACGTACAAACGAAATATTAAATGCTACGGTTGACTTCTCACAGTCGTTATTAAATAATTTGGACGTTTCGCAAAATATTTCTTCAATCATTCGGAATTTAGGTAAAGCCACTTCGGCAAGCAGGGTTTACATCTATGAAGTTACAGAGAGTAATTCAAATTCAAAGGAATCTTTTTTTCTGAATTACAAATACGAATGGGCGGCTCCCGGTGTTTCCAGCCGCTCCAAAGAACCTGCGATGGAAATTCTAAAAATAGACCGAAACAGTTTCCCTTCTTTTAAAAATTCAATTGAGAGAGACGATTATTATTTTGACTTTACTTCCCGCCTTCCTAAAAAGGCAAAGAAGTTGTTTCAAAGTGCAAGAATAAAATCTTTTTTGACCGTTCCGATTAAAACCAACGGTGCACTTTTCGGTGTAATCGGTTTGGACGATTGCAAAACGGAGAAAGAATGGTCGCAAGCGGAAATCGATGCAATAAAAATTGCCGCAAGAATAATAGGCGCGGCGCTTAGAATGGAAAAGTTCATTAATGAATTGGAAAACGCAAAGAACGAAGCCCAGAAATCCGACAAATTAAAATCCGATTTCCTCTCTCAAATTTCGCACGAAGTAAGAACACCGTTAAACAATATTGTTTCTTATTTAGGGCTTCTTAAAGAAGAATTTTCACCTGAATTCATTAAAGAAAAAGAATTGCTGCTCAACGGTATATTCCACGGTACAAGAAGGCTTAAAAGGACAATCGAGCTGCTAATAAATTCCTCGGAATTGCAATTACAAACCTACAAACCGAAACCGAGAAACTTTAATATTTTAAAAAACATAGTTCAACCGGCATTCGAAGAATTTAAATCTTTTGCCGATGAAAAGGGGCTAAGCTTTTCCTACACTTGCGAACCAAAGGATTTAACTGCCGAAAACGACATTTACGCTCTTTCGAAAATATTGGAACACTTGATTGATAATGCCATTAAATACACTAATAAAGGTCTGGTTTTAATCGATTGCAAAGATGAAAATGAATTTATTACTATTGCCGTTAAAGATACCGGGATTGGCATTGCGGCTGAATACAGAAAAAATATTTTCGACATATTCACACAGGAATCAACCGGACCTACACGCAAATACGAAGGAAACGGTCTGGGGATGTACATAGTGAGGAAATTTGCCGACATTTGCGGACTTGACATTTCTTTTACAAGCAGAAAAAACAGCGGAACAAAATTTATTTTAAAAATACCAAAAAC
>WFQV01000131.1 GCA_015486905.1 Melioribacteraceae bacterium
CACAACCCCGAATTTACAATGCTTGAACTTTACGTCGCTTACAAGGATTACGTCTGGATGATGGAATTCGTCGAGAATATGGTGTACGAAATTGCCCGAAAAGTTTTCGGTACGAGTAAATTCAAAATTGACGGCAATGAGATAGACTTCAAACCGCCGTGGGAAAGAATTTCAATGACGGACGAACTAAAACGCATTACGGGCATCGACGTTTTAACCGCTACGGAAGAGGAACTAAGAACTGAATTGAAAACACGAGGCGTAGAATTGGACAAAGTCGTCAGCAAGGGTAAACTAATTGACGAACTTTTCTCGGAAGCGGTTGAACCCACATTAATAAATCCTACGTTTGTAATGGACTATCCTTTGGAAATTTCCCCGTTGGCAAAAAAACACCGCAGCAGGAAAGGACTTGTGGAACGATTTGAAGGCTTTGTTTTGGGGCGTGAAATTTCCAATGCGTTCAGCGAACTGAACGATCCGATTGACCAAAAAGAAAGGTTCATCGAGCAGAAGAAAGCCGCCGAGGCAGGCGATGAGGAAGCAGTTAAGAAAATTGACGAGGATTACGTACAAGCGCTTGAATACGGAATGCCTCCAACGGCCGGGCTTGGAGTCGGGATTGACAGACTTGTAATGTTGCTAACAAATCAACCTTCGATTCGTGATGTGATTTTATTTCCACAAATGAGACCGCAATCGAAATAAAATGAAAACGTTACTCCTTACGGCTTTGTTCTTCATTAGTAGTTTGTCTTTTGCACAAACTAAAAAAGATTATCAGACGAAAAAAGATTCAACCGCTACTGTGAAAATCCCTCTGAGGCTAAGTTTAATTAAACCGGACAATTACAGACCGAATCCTTTCTCAAAAAAAATTAACTACCCTGTTTTAGCCGGTGTGGGGGTAGTGACCACCGCAGCCGTTATTGCAATAAATCATTACTACCAAACGACTTGGTGGCGGGGTAAACGCACAAAATTTAAATTTGTAAACGATTGGAAATACGCCCTTTGGATTGACAAATTCGGGCATATGTTGGGAACCGATTTAATTGCACACGGATTTTCTTCCGCTTTGGAAGCCGCTAATTTCGAAACCCTCCCCGCACTTTGGCTCGGTGCTGCAGGGGGACTCGCGATGCAACTCTATGTGGAATACCAAGACGGCTTCGGTCCGCAATGGGGTTTTAGCCCCGGCGATGCTGCATCGGACTTTTTAGGCGCGGTTTACTACGTGGGTCAGTATTATTACCCATTCCTTAAAAATTTTCAACTGCGTGTAAGTTATTTCCCTTCAAAGAAAATGCTTGAAGGTAAGATGAAAGACCACAACATCTCGGACGATTACGAAGGGCAAAAACTGTGGCTGTCGGTTCGTGTGAATAATTTGCTTCCACCCAAATTTGAGAAAATCTGGCCTGATTGGCTGATGCTTTCATTCGGTTACGGCGTCAGTGAGTTGAACGGCAACGGCGGTGGAATAAAGAAATTTTATCTCGGCTTCGACTTCGACGCCGAAGAGCTTCCGTTACACGGCAGGGTCTGGAATTTTGTTAAAAACACTTTGAATTACATTCACTTCCCGATGCCGGGCATTCGCATTTCGCCCAATGCGGCTTTCTTGGTATTTGCGTATTAGGAAGAAAATGAGATACAGTATTATTATCCCCACGTTAAACGAAGCAAAACTAATGCCCAACCTTTTACTCCCCCTTGCCGAGGAGAGTGTGAAAGAAAAATACGATTACGAAATTATTCTCTCCGACGGCGGAAGCATCGACGGTACGGTTGAAGTGGCGAGAAACTTCGTGGATATTGTTGTAACTGCCGATGGCAAGGAAAATATTGCAAAGGGACGCAACAAAGGCGCCGCTAAAGCTAAGGGTGAAATTTTAGTTTTCCTTAACGGAGACGTTGAATTTAATGCCGAAAAACTTTTTGAATTTATCGAACGGAATTTTCGTAACAGCGATTACGTCGGAATGACTTGCAGCGTTAACATTCACGAAAA
>WFQV01000132.1 GCA_015486905.1 Melioribacteraceae bacterium
CCCTTTCTGTGAGAATCTGTGCTTAATCTGTGAGAATCTGTGGTTTATTTTTCTGTGCAAACCTGCCCGCTGGCAGGCGGGTCTGTGGTTTTTCTTTCCTTTAACCACCAGCTTTCATTACATTTCGGCGTGGCAGGCAGATAACACAGATTATTTCACAGATTAACACGGATATGTTTTAAATTTTTCTAAATATATTTTCCCTTTCTGTGAGAATCTGTGCTTAATCTGTGAGAATCTGTGGTTTATTTTTCCGTGCAAATCTTTGTTCATAATTCTTAATTGCGGCTTGCCGCGATATAGTATCCTCAATCAAATATTTGTTTTTTTTGTCAAAATATTTTAAACTTCCTGTAATAATTGCAATTTGGAAATTGGTTGCCGGCTTTGCCGCGCTAAGAACATTAAGAGTAAAAGTTAGGAAGGAATTTTATTCGTAATTAACGGCTAATTTTTCTTTGGGAGCTTTAATAAAATATTGGGAGTCGCCGTAAATTTTGTTTGTTTGTATTTCAAATTCTTCTCTTAGAGAAACATCATCGAATAGCTCGGTAATCTTCTTGTTTATCTTGGATTTAAGCGAGAGGAACTGTTCGAAATCTAACCCTTTTTGAGTCCATTCGGATGCTTTCCCTTTGGAATCGAAATAATAATTGAAGTTTTCTTCCAACACATTTTTCATTTCAAGAGCAAAATTTTTTGAGATTATTTCATGTTTGCTAAGAACTTTGGAGCTTGAAATTTTTGCTTCAATGAAAGCAATGTAAAGCGCTATTTCTTTGGGAGTAAGGCGAATGGAATTTTCACCGTAACGTAATACTCTTTTTTTTAATTCCAAAATTAATTTTTGATTGTTGGTAAGGAAAGATAATCGTCTTTGGGTTGCAAGTACGATATCGTAATATTTCTTGCCTTTTTTTAGGTAGGGTGAATTTAAACTGCGTAGCCTTACAAAAGGAATTTCAGCTAAAACGAGCGCTGCAATTTCTTCGGCGGATTTGGGATAAAAGTTTTTGGATTCGAATTTCTCCTCGGTTAGAACATGATAGAGTTTGTCTTGAGAGCGGGCAAAAAGGGAAAGTACCAGTGCGAGGTGTGCGGACATTGATTTGCGTCCGCCGGAAAGCGAAACGTGAAGTGCAGTATTTGCATCTGTAGTTAATTTGGAAAAAATTTCAGCCGCTTTGTTTGGGAAAAGGACATTGTCACGGTCGGTTTTTACGTCGTAAAGTTTGGTGGTTTCTTCGGTAGCTACAATAACGTTACGTTTAAAGGTAAATTTTGGAATGGGCAAATTGTAATCTTTGCAGAGATTTTTAAGTTCAGTATTTAGTGATATAGCGGGGGAAGAAGTTTTGCCTTCAAGAACTTTTTTACCGAGTTGGGTGGTTATTACGTAAATTTCGTCGATTTTAATTTTCTTTTGAACCGATAGTGCAAAGAAAGTTTCGGTTACTATTTGAGGCGTTAAGCCTGATATTGCAAGTAAAATATTGTACATAATTTACTCTCCCTTATTAGTGCATTCGTGGCAAAAGGGGAAAGCCACTAATGCACGAATGATTAATAAACAATTCTTTTGTATTTCAGTTTAAGCTCCCCGAAATTTACAAGTAGGGCTAATTTATTTCCTGAAACCTTCAAATAATTAATTGCTTGAGCCGTAAATTCGTCGGTCAAATGAGAGACTGCTTTTATCTCAAGAATTATTTTTTCAAATACTACAAAATCGGCAAAGAATTTATGAGGCAATATTATGTTTTTGTAATTTACGATATATTCTTTTTCCCTCTCAAATGGAGTTCCGCTTTTCTTAAATTCATATTCGAGCGCATCCTTGTAAACTATTTCTAAAAATCCGGGACCCAAATTATTGTGGACTTCAAAACACTTACCAATTATTAAATAACTCTCTTCTTTATAAATTAGATTTTCCATGATATTATTTTATTAGTGCATTCGTGGCAAAAAGGGGAAAGCCACTAATGCACGAATGAATTAAATTTTGTATTTCCTAAATCTTACAAATTTAAATTCTGAAATTTTCTTTTCGTTTGTATCAATAGAATTTCTTTCGGTAGTGGAAGCCACTACGGTAATTCCCTCTGCCAGCAATTTGTTTGCAAGGTTAAAGGTAAAAGTAAGTTCGCCCATGAGATGTACGGCGTTTGTTTTGTCATTTGAGCCGCGCAACATTTGTAAACAGTGCTGGAAGTATTTACGAGAAAGTTTCTCAATTTCGTTTTCGTCTGCCGTGGGGTCAACTTGTGGGAAAGGCAAATCAATCACTTTGCCGTAAAGCTTTTCGGCTTCGGCTATTTGTCTTTTCGACCAATTTTTAACCGGGTGATTTGAAAGATTGATTAGCATTAAATAATTTCTTTAATTTTTTTGTAAATATCGTTTATTTTTTGAATAATAGATTTGTAATTCTTTTGTCCTGTTAAAAATCCGGAATGATTTACATCGTTGCGGATAGAGGATAGTTTTTCAAATTCTTTTTTAACATCGTTAAGTAAAGCATCGTTTAATAATATTTTTGTAATATTCTTGTTTTTCTTAGCTTCTCCTTCCCATTTACATGTTGGGATATTTTGGCTTTTGATTCTAATTGCGCTTGGTACTATTTTTCTGTACTTCAAGTTAGACACATTAAGGTCGTTCCTTTCAAGAATTTCGGTGATTAAAATTTCTTGTAATATTGTAATTGCTTGTTGGTAAAGGTTATGTTTAAGAGCCCATTCGGCAGCAACTAAACCGTTATTAATATCATCGTTTTTGAATTTACTAACTTTTGTAATGATTGTATCAATCAGCAATTTAAATGGTTTAATTACAATTTCGGATTCTTTAAGTTTCTCAAGATTACTTGTTAACTCTTCAAAATCGAAATTAACAATTTCTGAGCCTCTACACAGGGCAATATTGTTACTTAAATCTTTCAATAGTGAAACTGTTTTCCTAAGCAAAATTTCAGACTGCGGGAGCTTTTTTGTTTCCGAAAGAATTGATTTAATTTCATTTTTTACAAGATTTTCCAATGAATTTATATTTGCATTTTGAGTGTAATCAAATGTAGCAAGTGTCCATTCTTGCAATTTCATTAAGGGAGTGAGGTCGAATATTGGAGCTTTTCTTTTGCTAACGTCCCAATTTTCAACAACGGAAATAGATCCCAAGGATTCGAATGCCGCATAGTAAACCCCTTCGATTTTTATGTTTTTTACTTGTCGGGTGTAGTTCAACATAACAGTTAGTAAAAGGGGTAAAAATCTAAACGAATGAGTAACGTCAATAATAACTTCGTCGTTGTCTTTGAATGTCTCGAATATTATTTCAAATATTTCCCACAAATCTTTTTCGGTTTTTCCCTCCGGAATAGTAAAATCTTTAATGGTAGTCTGGTAGTTTAAATTTTTTAATCTATTTTGTAATCCGATATTCTTCTTTCTTTCTTTGGTCTGTACATCTATTTGACCATCATCAACCCAATTTTTGTTTCTTGCTTCCTCGGTTAAAAATATTCTTACTTCCGAATCGGATTGCCAATCTTTGCAAAAATATTCAACTAAATCTTCTTGTACATACTTCGAAGGCGTTTTGCTAAGGAGTTTACCGTCCAAGAGGTGGAAACTTTCCAAATAATCGTTTGTCCCGAGAATTGAAATAAATGCTTTACTCATTTTAGAAGCCTATTTTTCTTTTTGGTTTGGTTACTTCCGGTTTGATGGGTTCTTCAATAATTCTGTAAATATTTTCAATATTCTTATTTTGTTCGAAGTTCAATTTCTGAAGTTCCTCAATTTTTTTTAATGGTTCGCAATAATTTGCCGCGAATGCGCGAATGAACATATTTCAACTTATGATTTATCTTAGGGCAACAATATTCCATTTATTCAAAGTTACATTTGGTTTAAATCTGCAGCATGGTTTAATAGCCTTTTGAGAAATTTTAACTGTATGTTGTTCGTTTATATTTCCCTGTCGACAATAAGATAAAGCTATCATAAAAACCTCATTTATTTAATTTCATTCGTGCATTCGTGGCATATTTGTGTTTACGAATTAATCATAATGGAAGTGGCATTTTATTACTCTTATTTTGTCATCCTTAATTTGGTAAATCAGCCGGTGTTCATCGGTAATGCGTCGGGACCAAAGTCCTTTATATTTATGTTTAAGCGGTTCGGGTTTGCCAAGACCTTCAAAAGGGTGGCGGGAAATATCTTTTAACATTTCATTAATGCGCTTCAAAATTTTTTTATCGGTTTTTTGCCAATATAAATAATCTTCCCAGGATTCTTCTACAAAAAGGAATTTATATTTCATTCGTCAATTAATTGTTTTTCAAAACCTTTGCCTTCTTTGAATTTAGCTATCGCGGAGTCTAATCTTTTAACATTTGCAGACGAAGAAAGTTCAAGTTGAGTAGTTTGCAAAGCGTTATATTCATCGAGTGATAGCACAACTATTCCTTTGTCCTTCCCTCTGTTTATGATCAGCGTTTCCAGTTCTTTATCAATTTTGTTGAAATATTTCTTCATGTTGTTTCTAAATTCGGACATTGTAGTGGTTAGCATTTTATCTCCATAAAAAATAAATATGTACATATATTTGTACAAATATAGCAACATATTTTCAAAAAACAAATTATTTAAGAAATATGATTAGCGAATTAGCGGCTTATTTATTTCGCCACGAATGCACGAATTAAAAGCAAATTTAATAATTCAAATCAACCGCCAAAGTAAATGCAATGCCGGAGTGGATTAAATCACTTATTATTTTTACCTCTAATAACCCTACCAAGATTTTCAAGTTTAGAGAGGTCTAATTCGTTGTCGTCGCTTTCATAAGCTTCATTGTTTTCTATTTTACTTTTAATATTAATCCTATTTTTTTCAAGATTAAAAATCTTAGCAATATCGTCTTTATCTTCTCTAAAATATATTACCGCCCAACCGACTGGTAATAACTCATTATTGCTTTTATTTAAATAAAAAGTTCTTGTAATTGGGGAATTCTCTTCAACAAATGGAGCTTTCCAGCCACCGGAATGCTTCCAAAAACCGAGTATTTTTCTGAACTGTTTAAATTTTTCTTTATCCTCTTTGAATAGTGCAAGACCAATTGAGTTATCGAAATAAGTTTTCCCTCCTCCGATTCTTATAACTGCACAATTGTCTCTTGAAAATTTAATTTTTTCTTTTAAGTCATTATAATAACTTATAATCACCTCTAAATTCTTCTTAATTTTTTGCTTGTCTTCTTTACCGCCAGCAATAAACTCGTTAAACATTTCAAGTTCAAAATCCAGAACATCTAATGAAAATTTATTTACCATTTTAAATATTTCTTTGTATGTGTTTGAATTAATGGTTTGTAAAAACGGGTCTTTAAAATTCTTTTCGATTTTAAAGTTAAATTCTGTAGTAGTTTTCTCTTCTAATACTTGCGCCCAAGGTTCTGTTTTCGTGTCATCTTTGGTTAAGTAATATCTGAATAACTGAATTATTTTTGTATTGTCAGGTTCCAATAATTGCGAATCAGAAATTTGGATATGCCGGAAATCGTGACCCCAATCGATTGAATATTCATTTCCATTTTTATCTGTTTTTGTTTCTTTATGTTTAAAAAGAATTAATTCGTTATAGTCCTTCTTTTTTAATTTTACATTTTTTAAAAAATTTAACTTTTTAAATTCATTATCTGTCAATCTGCGTTTTTTCTTATCCTCTAAAAGTTTATTAATTTCACCAACTGTGTTAAAAATACTTTTGATAATTCTTTTACCAGAACATTTTAAATAATCATAAATAACAGCTGTTCTTATTGCTCCTTTTATTGTGCTACCTGGTAAAAAAGGTTTACCTGTTGAAGTAATAAAACTTTTCACTTCATTTTTACCGAGATAGCCTTCGATACTAAGTTTAAAAGAAGTTAATTCTTCGATATCTGCATTCAATTTATCTTTTATGAAATTTTCCAAATCAAAACTACCATCTTTTATCGAGTCCACATATTCGTCAAGTATTTCCATATCTTCGCTTAACAAAGATTCCAATTTATTCTGATTTATAATTAAAGCTTTACCGCCTTTCACAACAAAGTCTGTTGTGGGAGATAAATTTTTGCCTTCTTCATCGCCAATTAGAATAGGAGTTAAAGCAGTAATGTTTAATTTTTCGTTAACATATTTATCTGATTTCATAATTTAGCCTAATGGAATTGTAAAAGATTTGCCATTTCTATAATATTTGTGGTCAGCGCCCATTTCAGGCGAAACATCTACTAATCGACCGTCAACTTGATTATTAAGGACTGCTCCTTCAGAAATCATCCTAACTTGTTTTTTGCGATAAGGTTTGATTTCCTCTTCAAAGCTATCATCATCGGAATCGAAACTAACTGAACCACCGCCGCGAACGATTATTTCGTAACGCTCAAACGAATCGAATTCTTCTTGGGTTTTAGGATTAAATAGTGAAAGCAATAATTGAGTTTGATTAGGAGATGACTCAATTTTAATTTCACTTTCAATTATTTTCTCAAAATGTCCTTTGCCGGTTGAACGTTCTCCGCCGACCCCTTCATCCGCCAATAATCTCACACAAGTGAGAAAATGTTTCTTTTGTTCTTCGTCGCAATTGAGCTCATACAGAAAATAAAAACTCGGATTAAATGTTTCTCCATTAATTGAAATCGGCAAGACTTGAATATCCGTTTCGTGATAAAAATTATTCTCTTGTTTTTCATAACGCGCCATCGTTTTTGGGGTTACTACCTCTTTAATAAAAGAGGTAATTTCTGATTCCGAATCAATTTCGGTTTTGGAAACCGCAAAGTCAGGACCAATGATGGTAGAATTATCAGTAAAACTAAATTGTTCAAGTTCCAAGTTTTTAATTGATTTAAAAAGTTCACACGAAATAAATTTAATTTTTTTTTCTGCTTTTATATTGTTTTCAGTGTTGTAATTTAATTCCGGTTTGGGCAGGAAAAAGATACTATCGTTATCGTTCATTAACATAGGAAATGCAGAGGAAATTTTAATAGAGCCGTTATCAAATAGCTCGATGAAATTTTCAACGTTATCGTAAACTTTTGAGTAAATATTAATAATAGCGGAAAACAACGTATCCGAGTGAATAATCTTATCTGTTTCTTCAAGTGATCCGGAACCGAGCCGGAACATTGAATACGGTTTTGTTTTAAGGATTAGCGCTTTCATTCTAACTCTCTTGATTTATTTCATTAAGATTAACGTCAATTTCTTTACCGTCTTTATCGTTTACATAATCCTCAATAGATTTAAAGACTTCGATAATTTTCCCTTTTTTCCAATTGCCTTTTTCATCAAAAGATCCAAATTCTATTTTACCATAACCGCGCGAACCGCTGCCTCCGAGATAGTCGTCTTGTAATAAACGCATAGCTTTCTTTATTTCCTTTAAATGTCCTTCCTTTTTATCGTCGTCATAAACATCATAAATCATTTCGAAATCAAAAATAGCTCCCGCCGGTACGCGTTCAATCTGGCGTGGATTGCCGGCGGTGCCGGATTTTCTGTCGATCGTGTTTTCCCATTTGCCTTCAGTGTAGTCTAATTCTAACTCTGAAAAATCTCCTTCTTTACTTTCCATTTTTTCTTTGTTCTCATTATTTAAGAAAGAATCTCTAACTAATAATCTCGTCTGTTCAGCAGGAATTTCCTCACCATCTTTATTTTTTTGTTTGGGTGGAAAACCAAAAATTTCTCTTATATTTTTTTCGTCTTCTTTAACATCCATACTCCCTTGTTCTTTTGCAAGCATTGAACGTAATTTGCCTTTGAGAGAACTGCCCGGTATATAGGGAATTCCTTCAGCTGTTTTTATTACGTTTAAGTCTATTCCGCCAATATCCAAAGCTGTTTTTGAACCGCCGATATGCAAACCGGTAATGGCTTTTATTTGTCCTTTAATGAAATATTTGCCTTTAAGTTTCATTAGTTTTTACCTCCATAAAATTTATGATATGCAATAACAGATTCAAAAAAATTTTTAAATTGCTCTAACTCCTCCTTAGACTTAATATCTTTTAATTTATCATCTAATAATAGTAAAATTTTCTTCATCCCATAACTATCGCTACGACCGTAAACATATGCCAATTTTGGTCTTAATGAATATACTTCGTTAAAATTGCTTGCATCCAAATTTTTGATTTTAGAAAATACATTTCTTAATTGGCTTGTTGAAATTTGATTTGCATTTTTTTCCATAAAGCCTTTTAGTTTGTCTATGAATTTATTTTCATCTCGTTCAGTTTTTAAAATATTATCATATTCCTCACTGAAGTCATTTTTAACTTCTCTTAGAAGTCTTACATCTAATGGTTCTCTTGCCATTTTATTTATCTCCTAAATTATTTCTGGTTCCAAGTTCAGCCCAGCGCGCAGCGACTGGGAAAATTTGTATGCTGGTATTATTTCCTTTGAAAGCTTCAAAAAAGAGTTCTTCATATTGTTCAATAATATTTTTTGTTAACATTTTTATTTCCTCTTTATTTTCTTTGCTATAATTAACTAAATCTCTTAAATAGTAATTTAATCGCCAAACTTTATACATTTTAATTACTTTAGTAAACAGAGCTTCTTTTTGTATTGTGGCAAAGCCTTTAGAACTGTTTAAAATCTTTTGAATTATAGCTCTATTGCCGTTAGTTAACCTAATTATTTTCACAATTTTTGATTTAAGTATTTTTGCTTCTTTAAAATCATCCCAAGATAAAACCGTGTCGAAAACTGAAATTGCGTCTTTAATTTTTTTATTAGTTTTAATATCCCGTCTGTTTTTGGCTTCTTCAAGTCTTTCTTCTGCAAGCCGTGCATACTGCTTAACCGGAAATGTTTCATCAATTACTAATAAAGAGGCAGAAAGAGTTATGCCGGGATGTTCGCTTACGAATCTTCTAAATTCATTTCTAACTTTAAACGAAAATTCAAAAATTTTATTCCAAGCTCCTACGACGAAAAAATCGTCTCCGCCGGAAAATATAGGATAAATTCTATCTTTAAATTCATTGGAAGTCAGCAGAGTGTTCATATAACCTTCAAAGAACCATTTCAGAGAACGGGAAAGAAACGCTACTCTTCCGATTGTCGGTTTTTGCAACCCGTCTTTAAATATTTTCCCGAGGTTGTCAATATCCATTTTGAGTACACCGAGTTTTTCAGTTCCGTTTTCAAAGTAAGCATATTGAGCTAATCTTTTAAAAGAAATTATTTTTATCGGTTGTTCTTGATTTGGCTTTTCGTCATTTATAATTTTAAATTCTTCAGATGATAATTTTTTAGTTTTAACAATATTTTCAAAACCATTTAATTTATCGTTTGTCCAAAGTGGCAAATCTTTAACCGCTAATCGAAATGATGAGTATTGAGACGTGAAATTTAAATCATTATAAACAAGTCCTTGTTTGTCGATATCAACATTTGGCCTTAAAGAAACTTGATAATCCAATTCTCTAAATAGTTTTTCCCATTCGGGTCTATTAACTTCATTTTTATTGTCCGGCCCGATATAATAATTAGTCGCTAACTGGAGAGCTTCTGCAAGTTTGTTATATTTACCCTCGCCTTTTAATCTTTGTGGGAAAGGGCTAAACACTTTATCAAATTCTATTCCTTTAAACTTTTTCTTTTTAGCTTCGTTCGAAGCTTTTACGGCTCTATCAAAAGCATCGCCGAAATTTTCAAAATCATCAAAAGAAACTTCCGTAACACCGAGAGACAAATACAGATTAGTGTCTCTTAATTTTTCGGCAACAAATTTTTGAATCTCCTGAATATCAGCTTTCCGATAATTGGGAGCAAGAATAAAAAAGTTCCCACCACCGTTATATAGTATGTTAGCTTCTTTCAAGCCAAATTTATCAATAATTAATTTTGAAATAACTTCCGTAACCAATTGAACGAAATAAGAACGCCCCTTTAAACTCTTTGCCGCTTTACTCGACTTAACATCAAAAATGAAATCTTGAATACCGTTAACATTTCCGCAAATTAAAATTGCCGGATTTCCGATATTAGAAAGTTGTTCGATGTACTTTTTATTCTTTGTAACAATATTATTCTTCAGCTTTTTATACGCGCCGTTTTCAAATTCATCATAAAGCGTAACGGCAATTGCCGCTACAGCCCTTGAATGGTCGTATAAATTTAAATCGGGTTTATAAAGATGCTTCTCCCCATTGAATTCGGTAGGCGTTTGAGCCGGAACTTGAGAGAGATATTTTTCCATTAATGAAAGCAAAGCATTTTCGCTTTCTATGTTTTCAATTTCATTGAGAAAATCTTCTACAAGATTTGTTGATTGGTATAAATTATCATCATTATCTGATTTTTTCTCATTTTTGGGAAACTGCTCATTTCCGCTTAGACCTAATTTAGCCGGTGCTAAATATTGTTTATTCTTGATTTTCTTTTCGTTATTATTTTCGTCTTTAAAAACAATATCATTAAAGGGTGATTCAAGATTAACCAAATAGTATTTGTCTGGATCTAAAGATTCATCTTTGATCCGTTCAGAAGAAGCTAAGTCGTCAGCCATTCTAACAATTTGCTGCAACAACCCTCTTTCGTCTATTGACAAATAATTTTCGACTTCGCTTGGATTGTCATTATGGTGATGTAAAACGAGTTCGGAAATTGGATTATAATCTGAAATAAATTCTTTATCATTTAAATATTTTTCGATAAATATAGACGAGTATCTCCTATGTGCATACCCTTTTGATGCCTGTTTATTAAGCACATATTTGTAGGCTTCTTCTTTCCAGCTTTCGTTTTTCCCACGTTCAATAAATTTTCCAATATCGTGTAATAAAGCAGCAATATAAATTTTATCTTTTTCAGTCATTGGGTTTCCCAAAAATTTTTTATTCAAAAATATTCCGTTATATTGTCAAATCAAAGGACAGAAACCTTTCCGAAACATTTCTATATGACATTTTTTGCCATGCCGAATCCCATCGAGTTTTTCTCACCGAAGCCTGCTTCATATCCTATTTTTATTAGTTCAGGGTCTCCCTTTAAAGTAAAGGGTGCAAGGTTTCCAATTATGTCTATTTTGTTTTTACCGGCAAAGATTACTGTTCTTTTTGTTATTCTTTTTCCCTTAGCTACTGCATTTTTAATGTAATTCATATCCCATTGAAATTTCACACCCTCGCCGGTGTACTTATTTCCTTTGACAGCAAAATATTTATTCGTTAAATTTCCGTTAAAAACGTTGTTTATAATTTGTGCATCGTCGTAAAAGCGTAAAAAATATTGACCATTGTAACCTTCTCTTTTTTCGTGAGTTGAAAGAACGAGGGGATTCAACAAAATCAATTTCATTTCATTTTTAAAATTTGGTAAAGGCAATTGTTCTATTTGATTAATTAAGAAAGTTTCGAGTTTGTCTTTAACTTTTAGTTTTAGCTCTTTTTTCTTGAATGAACCAAGTATAATCCCGCCTAAAAAGTCATCTATTAGAGGTGAAGAGACAAGAAGTGTAACGTTTGGAGATTCAAGAGTTATTCTATCATTTTTTATTTTGTATTTGTCAAAGCGAAATGCAAATGTAAAAAGTTTGTATTTCTTGCCCTCAATATTGTAGCCCTTATCGTGAAGGAAATTTGCAAACTCCGGTTTTCCGAAACCCAAAAGATTGTAAATTGCAGATGAAAGGAAATAGTTGTAATTTACCGGTAAATCAGAAACCCCCTGATATTTTAGCTGTATCTTAATCCTCAATTAAAATCCCTCAATAAACTTAATGCAAAATAAAATTTTTTTGTACAATAATCAAGTGGATGTTAAAAGTGAATAGATGAGTTTATTTAAAAAAAGCCAAATTAATTCCCGTTAATTTCAAATTTTGCAAAGCGGAAAAAATATTTCGTCTTTAATTCGTGGCTTATTTATTTCGCCACGAATGCACGAATGTCATTCCAACCACGAACCAAGCACCACGAACAAATTAGCTGCGAGCGGTGCTAATTTTTAGAGGTAAGATTAATAAAATCTGCTAAGATGTGACATGCCTCTTGAAGTTCGGGATCGTCCAAGTGTTCTGTCTTTTTCTTTCCGTTCTTATCAACTGTTATTTTTAGAGCGGTGCTTTTATTCTTTGCTTCCTGGCGTGCTTTCTTTTCTTTCTCCGCCTTGTCCCTTTCTGCTTTGCGGATTTTTTCGTTCAAGGAATATTTTTTCTTATTTCTTAATTTAAGAGCATGCTTAATTTCTTTTAAATAAATCTTGAACTCGGGGTCCGTTTTAATCCTTTTCAGATGTAGCTCAACCAACTTAGGTACAAGTCTTTGAATCGAAGCGTACTTTTGAAAGTTAGCTGGGCGTATTCTGTCCCACTTCAATGCGCTTGGTTGTGCACTCTCTCCCGATTTTTCCGGAGGCACAGGGGAAGGATATTCGATGTCTGGGATAACACCCATTCGTTGAGTGCTGCTGCCTGTTATTCTGTAGAATTTTGCAATTGTTAATTTGATTTGTCCCAATTTTGTGTCGTCGGAGATGAATCTGTTCAAATCGATTAAATTTTGAACGGTTCCTTTTCCGTAAGTTTCTTCGCCTATTATTAAACCTCTGCCGTAATCTTGAATTGCGCCCGAGAAGATTTCGGAAGCGGAGGCGCTGTGGCGGTTGACCAGCACAGCCAACGGACCTGTGTAATAAGTTTTGGGGTCGGTGTCCTTATCTACTTCAATCTTACCGATTGAATTTTTAACCTGCACTACCGGACCGTCGGGGATAAAAAGCCCGACCATGTCTATTGCTTCTTGAAGTGAGCCGCCGCCGTTATCGCGAAGGTCGATTATTATTCCTTTAACGCTGTCTTGCTTAAGTTCGGCAATTAACTTTTTTACATCTCTCGTTGTGCTTTTGTAATTTTTGTCACCCCGTCGGCGAGCGTCGAAATCGATGTAGAAAGCCGGAACGTCAATCACACCTATTTTGTATTCTTTACCGTTGTGATTTAATTTAATTATTTCTTTCTTAGCCGCCTGCTCTTCCAATTTTACTTTATCCCGCACAATACTGATAGTATCCGGAGGCATGCCGGGGGAGGAGTTTGCTTTAAGTATTGCAAGCCGGACAACCGTACCTTTTTTGCCGCGTATTAACTGGACAACGTCATCAATGCGCCAGCCTATTATGTCAACTATTTTACCGTTCTTGCCTTGCCCGACTCCTACTATTTTGTCATCTGCGTGCAGTAATCCGCTTTTGTAAGCCGGTCCGCCGGGGATTATCCTTGCAACTTTCGTATAGTCGTTCTCGGTTGTTAATTGCGCACCTATCCCTTCAAACGAAAGGCTCATATTGATTTTGAAATTCTCCGAAGTAAGAGGGGAAAAGTAATTTGAGTGAGGATCAATTGACTCGGAATAAGCGTTCATCGCCAATTGGAAAACGTCTTCGGCTTTGTACTGCAGAATAACTTTCTGGAAACGTTTGTATCTGTCCGAAAGTGTGGTTACAATGTCCTTCCATTTTTTACCGTTAAGTTTGAGGTTCAATGCGTCGTTTTTCAATCGTTTGCGCCACAGTTCATTCATTTCGTCGGGACTTTTAGGATAGTCGGCGTTTTTTCTGTTGGGAATAAAATACTCGTTTTTTGTAAAGTCGAATTTCTTTTTCAATCTTTTCAGTACAAACTTTACCCGCTCGTCAACACGCTTTTTGTAAATGTTAAAAATATTAAAGAACGGTTCAACATTGCCTAACATTAAATCGTCGTCCAAAACATTTTTGTATTTATTAAACTTTTGGATGTCGTCTTTATAGAAGTAGAGTTTGTTGTAATCCAATGCTTTAATGTAATTTTTTAAGATGACAGCCGAGAGTGAATCGTTCAGGCGGACTTTCTTGTAATGGTAACGTGTGAAGAGGGTGGTAATTATTCTCGTCTCACGTTGGTATTTGGGTGAGGGAACAAGAACCTTGTTGGAATCTATTACCGCATTTTCTTGAATTAATTTCTGCTGGTTTTGTGCACTGCAACCGTAAAATGAAATCAAATAGACGAACAATAAAATGTACTTTTTCATATTTTACCTTAAAAAAATTTATTCCGGTACAATTAGAAGATAATTAAGTTTCAAAGTTTAAATTTAAATGAATGTTGTTTTAATTAAAAGTGGTGGAATAAATTTTGGTACAGGTTTAAAATCAGTGGCAAAAATAATAATAAGAAAGAAGAAACGAGAAATAAGAAATGGTTGAACGTCAGACGCTAGACGCAAGACGTTAGATTTTAGTCTCATTATTAGTTGTGTGTTGAAAACGGAAAGTGGAAAGTTTTAAAGTACAATGCACAATTTTTTCTGATTTTATGTGCTAAATATAATTGACAAAGCAATGTAACACAGTTTGATTATCCCCCCGCAAACTGTGGCTTTTATTTTTCAGACATTTTTTTCTAATTGTACAGATTGCACCATACATTTGCGGGATTCAAGGGCAATATCTCATTAACCACAGGTTTCAACCTGTGGTATTGGCGAACAAAAACAAAAAAATTAGTTTTGGCGCGATTTTTGGCTTGTTCTTTTCGGAGAAGCAAAAAATCGTGACAAAACTATGAACCAAAAAAACTAATTTTTTTTACTAACGTATCTAAAGTTTTTCACTTCAATACCTTCGGCATCGTCAATATATTTCTAATTTATCTTTTCTACACACCTTCGACCCCCGACACTTGACTCCGTCAAGGTCGGGGTCGTGGGCCTGTCTTTCATTCGACTAAATCTGTCCCAGATAGAACCCCGAAGAGTTTACCCCGCAAAATGCGGGGGAAACAATCTATAACACAATACTGTCATTGCGAAGAAATTGCAATAGCAATTTCTGTGGCAATCTGCCGAATATTTACTCCTTCGCAACGACGGGAACATGTCATTGCGAGCGACTCATACTTGTCGAAGGAGCGTGGCAATCTGTAATATAGTACGGATTGTTTGGATGGTTGGATTGTGAATGGAATATTGGGTTGATTAATTTTATTTTATATTAATAAAGAGATGCCTTGCATCCGCTCGGCATGACATCAAAAGAAATTGCAACGAAAATTCAATCTAATTTTAGCTTTCATTAACCCCCGGCTTCAGCCGTGGGGAAGAATGCAACAAATCTCATACAACTCAAACCGGTTCACCGGTTTCCCTAACCCAACAGAAAAATTTAAATAAAACCTTCATCCCAAATTCTGCTTTCATTCAAAGTTCAAATAATGGGGCTAAAGCCCGTTAAGTTTATTTGTCTTTTCATGCCGTCGGATGAATCCGACGGCAATGCTGTGCTTTCAATATTCTAATTAATTTTTATTAAATGGCTGTTTGTTTTTCAGCAAACATTGACATTGAATTCAGTAACATTGCCGTTGACTTCAGTCAACGGATAGAAGAGAAAAAAGTAAAAAATGGCTTTAGCCACATTATTCCCCTAAAACCTCTAAACAGATTACGGGGGCTTTTGCTTGCTCTGTGTCCAAACGGCTGAAGCCGTTTGTTAATGAAATTATTATGTCGGTTCGGCGCGAAAGGTCCGCCTTCGTCTGCGCCCTCCCGCATTTGCGTGGGACTTAGACGTGACAGCTTGCGGGCTGTTCCTACAAATTTTCAGAATCGGAAATAATTAAAAATTAAAATGCTTTCAGCCCGAAAAGTTTGGTGTAAGTTTCGGAAATTCTTTTGTCGATGTCCGCATAAAATTCCTTTGCTTCTTTCTTTGAAAGCGAATTTGCCTTACGCCATTTTTTAAGTAATTTCTCGGCTTTTCTAAAGTTTTCATTTTCAAGCGGTTTAAGTAATTGAAGGAATCCCGTTCTTTCCTTATTGATTACTTTTGAAAGGAGTAAATATTTTTTGCCCGAACCTCTTTCAACCGGGAAGCACTGTTCTTTTAATTTTAATGCCATTGCACATAGAGGTGCGTTCAGAGTGTCCTTTGCGGTTAAAATTTTGGGAAGCTCTCTGCCGGCTTTAACCCAAACGGGTACGGCTACGGAGGTTAATTGAAAGCCTAGTATCGTCCAAATTGTAGAAAGCTCCGGCGCTTCCCCTTTGCGAACACCTTGAACCACTACCGTGGCAGCCGAGGAATAACGCACGATGTAATCTTCCAGCGTGACAAATTTTTTCTCATTCTCCGAAGGGGGATTAAGTTTTAAGTCCGTTCCCAATAACGAATGTTTTAGTGAGCGGCTTACATCTTGTAAAATAAAGCGATAATCAATGTCGTCACTTTCCGAGGCTTTGTTGAAAAGCTCTTCGGCGGTCATGTAGCGAATGTAACCTTTCCCGGCATCTTTCCTGCCGCTAAAAGAAAAATTAGTGCGAATCACATAACCGAAAGGGGCAATAGTGGGGTCATTTACGTCGATTTTTTTAATGTCAAAATTGTTAACTTCGAAGTAAGCGCAGCCGCCTTGTGCGTCGATTGTTCCGAAGTTTGCTTCGGCGCCTAAGGGTTTGGGTAAGTTTTGTAAAAGTTCTTCGAAGTCGTCAACGGTTCTGCAGTTTTGCAGAGCCCGTTTCATTATTTTGCCTTCTTGGTCTTTAATGGTTGTTGTATCCCCCTGCGCTTTAAGGTTGTAAGAGGCGGAGTTCATTATTGCAAACCCAACGCTGTTGACTCCCGCCCAAACTTCCTTGCCGTCTTTGTCAACGGAGTTAATCAAACCGATGTAATTAAATTTCCCGTCGTCGAAATACATCAATTTGTTTTTAAAGAAATGAGTATCGCGGTGCTTTAGTAAAAGGGGGCGTCCGTCCTTAGTGTATTTGCCGGAAATTATCGCCGTGGTGCATGGGTAAACCGAAGCGGTAAAAGTCAAAATAAAAAAGAATAAAAATAATTTTTTCATTTGCAGGTTCTCCTTCAAAGTTTTATCACGATTTTAAACCTCAACCTTAACCTCAACCTCAAAAAAAATAATAGTACAGCCATCCAACTATCCATTCATCCAACTTATCGCGCCGAATCCCATAGAATGCGGGGGAAGGCGGACCATCCAACCATCCATTCATCCAATCAACCAACTCGTCACTCAATTAATTCAAAGTTTACTTACTTTGCCTACCGATAGTCGGTTGTGAAAAAAATCACATGAACAATTTTGTCAGTTCTCTTTTCTTTCTGTTTTTCCAAGAGCCTTTGTGATAAGCATAGCCTGCAATTAAGGGCATGGCGATTGTAGCTTCGGAGTAAACCATCTGTTCAAATGTTTGTGCAACCTTACCCCAAGAGTTTGCTTCTTTAAGTGTAGAAGAAGAGAGGGCGCCGTCCCTAACATCAGCGACTGTAATTTGAATTGCGTACTTGTGCATCGGTGCTTCTTCGGTTAAGATATCTGCGGCTACAACGATGTCCTGTGTGAAATTTTTAGGGACGCCTCCGCC
>WFQV01000133.1 GCA_015486905.1 Melioribacteraceae bacterium
ACGTAATAGTGTCGAAAGCCAAATGAAATAAAGGAACTTCCGTAACCGTTAAAGTAAGAAGAATCGAAATGATTATTCCGATAATTAAAAAATGATTTGAAAAGAAATTTAATTTAAAGGAAGAGATATTAAACGAACGGCAATTAAGTCCGTTAAATAAACGTGCAAAAATTAATGTGACGAAAAAATAAGTAGTTGCATCTGCTCCGGTAGCTCCGTTTTTAATTCCCCAAAGGAATACACTTCCCGATACGATGGAAATCCAAAAGCCGATTGCCAAGATTGTAATTAGTGCGCGCTTATTAAGAATTCCTTCCTTAACGTTACGGGGTTTACGGTTCATTATCCCTTCTTCGGGCGGTTCAAGTCCCAAAGCTATTGCAATTAGCCCGTCCATTAAGAAGTTAATAAATAAAATTTGCACTGCAGTAAGAGGGAGAGGTAGAACAAACAATAAGGCAGCCACTAATGCAAGCACAGCTCCCAAGTTACCGCTAAGCAAGTAAACAAGGTACTTCCGAATGTTTTCAAATATGCTTCGTCCTTCTTCCACGGCGGCAACAATGGAAGCAAAATTATCGTCGGTTAGAATCATATCCGCGGCTTCGCGGCTAACCTCGGTACCTTTAATTCCCATTGCAATGCCGATATCGGCTCTTTTTAACGCGGGTGCGTCATTAACGCCGTCGCCCGTCATTGCAACGATGTTACCCTTGTTCATTAGGGCTTGGACAATTTTCAACTTGTGCGAGGGAGAAATGCGCGCGTAAACATCCGTGTGTTCAACAAGTCGGTTAAGCTCCTCGTCGTTTAATTTCTCCAGTTCCGTCCCGGTAATTGAACCACCGTTTTTCATTATTCCCAATTCTTTTGCAATTGCAACGGCTGTAGTTTTGTGGTCGCCCGTAATCATAATCGGCTTGATTGATGCGCGCTCGCAAGTTTTAATTGCTTCTTTCACTTCCGGTCTTGGTGGGTCAATCATACCCACTATCCCGAATAGCGTCATTCCCTCTCGGTCGGATTCGTCGAGCTTATCTTTTGTCCCCGTTTTCTTGTAAGCAAATCCAAGAACTCTTAAAGCCTTGGCGCTAAGCTCTTCACCTTTTGCAAGCAAACGTTCCCGCTCCTCGTCGGTTAGCTTCTTTTCTTTACCGTCAATGAAAATTTTAGTTGAATTATTAATTATTATTTCAGGTGCACCTTTTGTAAAAGCAAAGTTTTCATCCTCCACCTTGTTGAGTGTAGTCATCTTTTTTGTTTCTGAAGAGAAAGGGATTTCATCAATGCGTTTAAATTTTTTGCGGGATTCACGGACATTAATTCCGGCCTTTTCCGCACAAACGACAATAGCACCTTCGGTCGGGTCTCCTATTATTCCGTAATGTCCGTCGGCTTTGTCCAAAACCGTGTCGTTACAAAGCGAACCGGCGGTAAGTAAAAAGTTTAACGTTTTTTCTTCCTTCGCATTTACCGCTTTACCGTTAAAGATAAATTCTCCCTTGGGATTGTAGCCGGCGCCGGTTACGTCAAATTCTTTTTCTGCCGTTACTACTTTCCGGATTGTCATTTGATCTTGCGTAAGCGTGCCGGTTTTATCCGTACAAATAATGTTGGTTGCTCCGAGTGTTTCCACAGCCGGTAATTTTCTAACCAAGGCACGCCGTTTAACCATTCTTTTAACGCCAAGCGCAATGCTGATTGTAACTACTGCGGGCAGGGCTTCCGGGATAACCGCGACAGCAATAGCCACGCCCCAAACGAACATTTTAACCAAGGGATACCCTTCCAAAATTCCGAGCGTACTCATTACGGCAGCGAGAATAATAGAGTAGACTCCCAACTTTCTACCGAGCGTGTCCAAATTTCTCTGTAGCGGAGTTCTTCTTTTTTCGGTCGACTGCAACAGTTCGGCTATTTTGCCGAACTCGGTTTTCATTCCCGTCGCAACTACTGTGGCAATTCCTCTTCCGTATGTAACTGACGTTCCCATGTAGACCATATTTTTAAGGTCGCCTAAGGAAGCTTTCTTTTCATCAATGGTTTTGTCGGTTTTTAAAATTGCGTGAGATTCTCCCGTTAAAGCCGCTTCGTTAACTTTAAGATTTTTTGAAGAAATAAGCCTCGCATCGGCGGGAATTTTATCGCCGGTTTGTAAAACAATCAAATCTCCGGGTACAATTTCCGCGGCAGGAATAATTTTTTCTATTCCGTCTCTGATTACCGTCGCATTCGGCGCCGCCATTTTCTTTAAAGCTTCAATTGCTTTCCCGGCTTGGTATTCCTGAACAAAACCGAGAATGCCGGCAAGAATTACTATTACAATAATAGTAATTGCTTCCACCATTTGACCTATCAAGGCAGAAATAATTGATGCGGCAATAAGAATAATGATTAACAGGCTAAAGAATTGTCCAAAAAATAATTTTAAAGCGGATTCCTTTTTTTTCGAAGTAATTTGATTAGGTCCGTAAAGCCCCAATCTAAGTTTTGCTTCCCCCTCTTTTAATCCTTTGTTGGAAGTATTCAAATCGGCTAACGTCTTTTCAATTGTTAGCCCGTGCCACGGCTTACCTTCAACGATATTTTTATTTTGAGTATCTCTCATTCATTATTTTTTAATGAGGAATGATTCTTTTCTTAGAAATCGATAAACATTCGTGGCAAGTTAGAACTTTTAAAATTAAAATTCAATGTTTTGCGTCACAAAACGGAGCAAACGGTAACTTATTCTTCTGCGTTGTATGTCAGCTCTATTTTAACGTGAAGGTCAGCTCCGCTAAAAAGTGTGTATTTCACTTCGTTAATTGTACACTTGTAATCCTCGCCAACCATTTCGCTAACAACCTTGGCTATCTTCTCCTCCAGTTCTCCGATGCTAACATTTTTAAGTTTATTTTTTAACAACTTGTCAACATCAACC
>WFQV01000134.1 GCA_015486905.1 Melioribacteraceae bacterium
ACCAATCGTACAAAACGGGAATTACAATAAGGGAGAAAAACATTGAACCTATTAATCCGCTTATTACCGCCACAGCGAAGGGCTGAAGAATTTCGCCGCCGGTGCCTAATTTCAACGCAAGGGGAAGGAATCCCGCAATAGTGGTAATGTTGGTCATTAATATTGGGCGAATGCGTACCCTGCCTGCTTGCAGCAACGCCTCAGATTTTGAAATTCCTTCCAAACGGTAACGTACTGTAAAATCCAACAGCAATATTCCGTTGTTTACCACAATTCCCAACACGGTAATTGTCCCCATAAAAGAAGAAATATCGAAGTTTGTTTTCGCCACAAACAAACCGATAATAACGAACGTAAATGAAAAAACGGTTCCTAAAAAAATTGCCAACGAAGTGCGGAACTTGTTGAATTCAAACAGCAGCACAACAAATACAAGCAACGAGGCAAGAATCAATGCAAAAAGCAGTTGATTAAAAGATTTCAATTGACTCTCGTAATCGCCGCTGAGTGAAACGGAAACGCCGTAAGGGAGTTGGATTTTGCTCAAAACGTTTTTCACATCTTTAACCACGCTGCCTAAATCGCGCCCCGAAATATCCGCCAATACTTTGGAGACAAGGCTTCCGTTTTCGTGAAGGATTGCCGCCTGCCCTTCCCTCACATTGATTGATGCTATTTGTTCAACCGGCACCATCGCTCCAGTGGGTGAAAGAATTTGCAAATGTTTTAATGCTCCAAGATTTTTACGAAACTCTGCCGGATAGCGCAAGCGAACGCCTGCCAATCTCATCCCTTGTTTTACGTAAGTTGCAACTCTTCCCCAAACTGCAGTTTCAATTAATTTCCGAACTTTGCCGGGAGGGAATCCCAACTGTGCGGCTTTTTCGTGATTGACTTTAATATCGAATTCCGGTTCCGAGGGAAGCTCGGCGGGAGTTAATCCCACCAAACCTTTAACAGGCTTTAATTTCTCATAAATCTCTTGCGTTACTTTCTGCAAAGTTTTTTGGTCGTTCCCGTAAATTAAAATGTCAATCGGTTTCTCCTCTCCCGCAAGGTCTTTTAACCTGTCGGGAAGAACCTGCACAAAATCCAAATACAAGCCTGGTATTTGTGCCGTTGCCTCCTTGTTCAAATCATTCATTATTTCAAAAGTGGAGCGTTTGTGATTTTCCGTTAAACTAATTAAATAATCACCTTCGTTAGCCGGGTGACGGTGAGCAATCCCTCTCCCGGTTCGTCTCGAATATGCTTCTATTTCGGGATAGCCTTTCATGATATTTTCAAGCTGAAGCAAAAGTCTGTTTGTCTCTTTAAGTGAAGTTCCCGGAGGAGCCTTGTAATTCAACACAAAAGCTCCTTCGTCCCATTCGGGTAAAAATCCCGTACGAAGCCTCGGGTAAAGGAAAACACTTATTCCGGCGATAATTAAAAGCAGAGAAACCACAATTGCTTTTTTACGAAGAAGAAATCGGAGTGTCTTTGAGTAAGCATTGCGAATTCCCGAAAATAAATCGCCCGCCGGTCGGAAAGGTTTTCGGGTATTTAAAAACATATTTGTAAGGATTGGTGTGATACTTATTGCAAGCAGAAGTGAAATGAAAACCGCAATGGCAATAGTCAAAGCCATAGGTTTGAAAAATATTCCGGTCAAACCGGTAACAAAAATAAGCGGAACAAAAACAATGACCGTCGTAAGCGTAGCGCCGAACATTGGTGGAATAACTTCCGCAGAACCTTTAATAATAGCTTCAATCAAGCTTTGCCCTTCGGAATAATGGCGGACAATATTCTCTACAACAACTGTGGCGTTATCAACAAGTATTCCCAACGCCGCTGCTATTCCCCCCAACGTCATTATATTTATTGAAAGATTAAAAATGTACATCAATAAGAAAGAGAGAATCATTACAAGAGGCATAAAAATTATTATGGGCCAGGACGCCCTAAAACTGCGCAGGAAAAACAAAACAATTAACGAAATAATTATTACACCGATAAGAATATTTTCGCTTACTCCCTTAATGGAACGTTTGACAAACGATTCCTGGTCGTAGGTTTTTTCAAGGTGAATATCTTCGGGTAAATCGCTTTTTAGTTTTTTAATTGTTTCATCGATTCTATTCCCTACGGAAACTCCGTTTGCATTCGGCTGTTTTAGAACATCTATTAAAACCGCACGATGCCAGTTTGCAGTAGTAATGATGTATTCTTCCTTGCTCGTTAAATTCACATCCGCAAGGTCGCTTAATTTAATCGGGACACCATTACGAGAAGTAATGACAGTATTTTTAATATCATCCGCCGTTCGTAGGAGGTCGTTCTGAAATCCCAAATGAATACGGTATTTATCCGTTACCTTGCCCAAGAATTTTACTTGATTTATCCGCTTTAAAATTTCTTCAATTGTCAGAGGAGATATTTTGTAAAGAGCAAGTTTCTCCGGTTTTAATTGCACCCAAAATTCCGGGCGTTCACCTCCCACAATTTCTATTTGGTAAACACCGCTAATACCCGAAAGGAGAGGACGGATTGTAAACTCGGCGAGGTTACGCAATTGCCTTTGGCTTCGTACGTCCGAATATATTGCGTAACAAGACATCGGGTAAGCGCTGGTTGTCATTCTTTTTACAAGGATGCCCGTTCCCGGTGGCAGTTTACCGCGAACGTCACTAATTTTTGCTTGAACCAATTGGTAAGCCTGCATTAAATTAATGTCCCAATCGAAATACAATTCTATTTCGGCATAGCCACGGCTGGTTTTTGAACGGACAATTCTAACACCCTCAACATTACGGAGTGCATCTTCCAACGGCTTTGTTGTTGTAATTTCCATATCCGTAAGAGGTGCATAACCCCTCTCCACTTGAACCAGAATTCTCGGGAAGGTTGCATTCGGGAAAACCCCGGCAGGCATCGAGGTTAGCAGAACAATACTGCCGAGAATTAAAATACCTACAACAAACAGTATGGCTAAACGGTAACGTAAAATTCCCTTAATCAGTTTTTCCATTATTGTATTACCGGTTAAATCCTTAATTTTTAATTTTTAATTGTTTTATTTAACGCTCATTCCGTCCTTTAATTCATAATTACCCAAAACAATTACGCTGTCGCCAACGTTCAAACCTGCTTTAATTTCAATTCGGTTTTCATTTTCAATTCCCACTCGTAATGTTTTGCGTTTAGCTTTACCGTTCTTCTTAACAAAGAGAAAGTAGTCGGGGGAATTTCCTAAAACCGCATTTCGCGGAATCACCAAAACATTATTTAGCGACTTCAAAATAATTTCAATCTTCAAAAATAAATCCGATTTTAACAGATGACTTTTATTTTGCAACGAAGCACGGATTTGAGCCGTTTGGGTTTGTTTGTCAACAATGCCGTTCACCGCTTCGATTTTGGCGTTAAAGGTTTTCCCTTTTAAATCGGGAAAAGTAACGTTCAAACTTTGTCCGACATGTACATCCGGCAAATAATTCGCCGGCAGCTCTCCCCACAAATAATAAACCGAATCGTCTTGAATTGTTAAAATGCTTTCCCCTTTCGAAACAACATCTCCCGAGTAATGAAATTTCTTGGAAACAATTCCGCTGAACGGTGCAGTGATTTTGTAAGGTAGAACTTCTCCGTTACTGCTGTCGTTCACAACTCGTTTAAGCGCTTCGGCTTGGGGACTTTGAACAAGAGCAATAGTCTCACCCCGTAAAACCCTGTCCCCTTCGGACAAATTAAGGTTTAGAATTCTACCCGAAAACTGACTGCTTAAATTTATTTTGCGCTTGGGTAAAAGTTTTCCGTAAATTGTTATTTTTTCTTGAATCGAACCTTTGCGTGCAATTACTACTTTTACAGGAACTTTAAATTTCGATGCTTTATTTGCAATCTTAATTCTTGCCCCTATTTCGCCTGCGTTTTTACTTTCGCGACCGCAGCCTAAAAACAGAAAAGAAAGCAATAATAAAATGACGAGTCTGTTTCTCATTACTTCACCTCCGGTTTCCCAACTAAGTTTTCTATTTGAGCTTCAATTTCATTAAGCGTAAAAATCAATTTTTCTTCCGATGCTTTTGCTTCCGTTAAAGCCTTTTGCGCCAACAGAACGTCGGTATTGGTTAATATCCCCGCTTTGTAATTTGTCAGTGCAACTTCGTACGATTTTTCCGACTGCTTAATTAAATTGCTTTTTAATACTAACAAATTTTTCACGGTTGAAATTTTGTTCACCAACAATTCCAACTTGGCTTTCATTTCATACAAAAGGGTTTTCCTAAAAAATTTAATTGACTCGGTTTTTAATCGAACGGATTGAATTTCGTTACTCCTTCTTCCCCAATCGAAAACTGGAATAAGAACGCCGCCGGAAATCACACCGTAATTTCCATCCGACGTGGGGTCGTTGTTAAAGACATATCCGCTACCCAAGTAAAATTTCGGCATTCGGCTGTTCTTAATTAATTCGGTGCGAATCTTTTCCAATTTAATTTGCTCGTTCAATATTTGTAAAGCAGGGTTTGACTTTTCCGCTTCGGCAATTAAAGAATCAACGGAATAAGATTTCGTAAATTTAATTCCGGCGGGAGCTTCTAACGAATCGCGCAATTTTATTTTAATGCCTGTTAATTTCGAAAGTTCAATCCGGCTGTTTTCTACTTCCGATTCTGCGTTAAGTTCAATTCCCTGAGCGTTTAATAACTCCGATTTAGTTGCAAAATAATCGGGACTTTTTATTTGTCCCAAACGGTACAACTTTTCATTTACTTCAAATAAATGTTTGAGGTAAAGCACCGATTGCTTGGCAATGATTAGTGTCCTTTTATTTTTTAGTAAATTGAAATATGCAGCACGTACCGAGTAAATTAAGTTAAGTTTGTTTTCCCTGGATTGAAATCTAACGATTTTTTCTTCCGTAATTCCGTACTTTTGCAAATCGCTTTTCCAATTACCCATATCCCAAACAAATTGCAAACGATTGTCAAACGTTCTAAAATTGTAATCCCGAAATGTATTGAATTGACTTTGTGAAGAGAAATCAAGCTCCGGGTACAATTGACTTTTAAGGCTTTTCGTATTTGCGGCTTTGCTTTCCTCAATCTTTTTAAATGCCTGCAAAGAAGGGTAATTTACAAGTGCGGAATCAATACATTGCTTCAATGTTATTATTCTGTGAGCTTGTGCTTGAGCCGGTTTGGATATGAAAACCAACACAGACAAAAGAAGAAATATTTTTAAAATGTCTTTTTGCATTCTCTCACCGTTTTTACCAAAACAATAAATTATTTAATCGGATTATTACATTCTTTTAAAAATCATTTCTTCACCGACCTATTCCCCTAATAAATAAAGGCTCTAATATTATGGGAACAGGTGTAACTTTAATCATCAAAATTTTACTTCCTAAATTACCATACTTAAAGCACAAACCGCCAAACTAATTTTGTAAGAACGGTTGTGTTCGTAGATTGCCAGCCCGAAGCGAATGTGTCGTATCCTTGATTTACAACAAAGTAAAAATTAGTGCCTGGCTTCGGAATCCAATTAATTCTAAAATTTAATAATATTTCATTATCGTTGTTGTTCCATTGTCCGTAAATGCTGCCGAACAAATCGGGACTTAAAGCAACGTTCAATCTGCCGCTAAATTCATTCACAATAAAACTTCCTTGCGGAAGAGTAATTAAATTTTGTGAGAACTGAGAATGAAAACTAATGTATTTGTTTAAATGAACCATACCGATTATCGCATAAACCGTTCTTCTGCCTGTGTAAAACTCACCCCAATTAACAAATAAGAAACCGTAAACGGGACGCCCCTCGAAAGTGCCGAACTGCAATTCGTAACGTGTAAACCAGTACTCACCTTTGGGAATTACAACTCCTTTGTGAATCATGAAATCTTCGGTTAAATTTTCCGCTCTACGTTGAACGTTCGATTCAAAAAATTCACCGCTTTTGGTTGTAAATCCGAGCGGTCGGAACTCAGTCCAAAGCGACTGTAATTTGTGCGTACGGTCGTCAATATAATAATTGAAATCGTACGGTTTGAAGACGAGTTGCTG
>WFQV01000135.1 GCA_015486905.1 Melioribacteraceae bacterium
GAATTAAGTGATCCGTGAAAATCCCACAACAATCCGTGTCATCTGTGTTCTATCCAATATGCGTCCTATCACTCGTTAATCGCTAGACGCAAGAGGCAAGACGTAAGAAGTTTGAGCCCTTTCGAGTACTCATCAATCGTAATTCATTAGTTCTTAGTTCGTGGTGCTTTGTTCTTGGTTGAAAAATATTCGCGCATTCGTGGCTTTTCCAGATATTAGCTATTTAAGACTCACCATTCGTTCTTTGCGGCATTCCTTTGCGTTCTCTGCGTGGTAAAATATGTTTTTTTTGCAGATTGTACCCTTCCCCCCAACCTACGGGGTCGGAAACCAATCCGCTCTACAAATCTTAGCTAATTCATTCGTGCATTCGTGGCTATTCTGAACGCCGGTAACTTACGACTTAAGACTTACTACTCGTCAATCGTATTTCTATCGTTTTTCGTTTAGAAGTTTAGTTCGCCTTCGGCGGTTTAGAAGTTTAGAGGTTCAATGGGACAAAGGGATGAGTGGATGATTGGATGAATGGATTGTCCGCCTTTCAAAGTATACTATGGAATCGCAATGACGGCTCAATATCCAACCATCCAATCATCCAACCATCCATGCTGGAAGGAGGGAAAGGATGAATAGGTTTGAAAAATGAACATCTTCAAAAGGGCTTAATAGTATCCTCAATCAAATCTTCATTTTTTTGTCAGAATATTTTAAACTTTTTGTAATAATTAAAATTGGGGAATTGGTTGCTGGCTTTGCCGCGCTAAGGAAAATCTGCGCTTAGCATAGTATTACAATTCAATTTTTGCAAAATTATGCAAAAGTTTATTGGTAATAATATAGAGTATCCGTATTTCTTTGCCACTTCTGTCGCCTTAACGCCAAGGCATTTGTGCTCAAAAATCATACCCAGCTTTTTATTTAGATTATCATTAGCGACAATATCCATTGAGCCTTTTGGAACTTTGAGTAAAATTATCTCTTTGTTCTTTTCCATTTGATTTTGCCCCTTTTTGTTATTAAAACCATGTGCAATATAAAAAAAGAATAAAAAATCCATACTATTATGGCACTACTAAATATCTTTTATATTTTTCCCGACTTCCAACCCTTATTAATAAAATGTTGCTTTTTTCGCCCAAAAACGCACAAAGTTTCATTATTAGCCAATGTAGTGCCTTAAAATCGTCCTTGTAACTTGTTGTAATATAATAACTTATAAAACTAGTTGGAAGTCAGGTTTTTAATAATCTTCAATTGCTTTATATAACAATATATACCAAGTGCTTTACTTGACATGTAAAAATGGCCAATAAATTAAAACCGCCATATATTATTATCTTTTCTGCCCTCTTTCATTTTACGCACTTCCCCTTTCTTCTTAATATTTAGTTTAATAAATTTGCTGTGGAAAATTTCTGACGGAATCGTAAGTCTTCCTTTTATCAGCCTTAACCTCAATCTTAACCTTTGAGGGAGTCAAAATTGCAATTCGTTACAATAAGATTTTATTTCCATTTACACTAAAAAATTTACAGACTCCGAAATATTTGTTTTTAGTAGAATTTACAGGGTTTCGCGAAATATCCTTTTATTCATTATAAATTTTTTCATCCGGTAAACTTGCACCGATAGCGTCATCTTCTATATTTCTGCTTTCAGGCGGTTCGGATAAAAATTCTTTATAAAACTCGTGCTGTATAACCAGGTTCATAATTTCATTTGATCCTGTCCAAATAGTAATTAAACGCACATCGCGAAGAATCCTTTCAACGGGGAAAATATTTGTATAACCGATACCGCCTAAAATTTGCATGGCATGATTAACTACAGTCCATGCAGCCTCAGTTGAAAATTTTTTTGATTCGGAGACTAAACGTCGAATCTTGTCGGGAGATTCATTTGCATCAACGGAAGCACCTGCGGAAAAATTTAGTGCACGTGCAGCGTCTAAAAGAGTAACACTATCGGCAACTTTAAAACTAACAGCTTCAAATCTACGAATCTTCTGACCGAATGCTTTACGTTTGTCTGCATAGCGGGCGGCAATTTCAATAGCAGCACGTCCCATCCCTATCGCCGCACCTGCAGAAGTCATCCGTTCGGGAATCATCATTTGATTGAAAACATTTGTCCCGTTTCCTATTCCAGCTTCGCCTCCTAAAACATTTTTAAGCGGTACAACTGCATCGCGAAAAACTAATCGACCGGTTCCGCCGCCTCGCGTACCCATTAAGCCATAAAGATGCTCTACTTTTACACCAGGTCCTCTTTCTACCAAAAATGCGGTCATAGCTTTTTTAGGATCATCAATACCTTCAACTTTGCCATAGATTAAAATTAAATCCGCACCTTCTGCTCCTACAACGAAGCGCTTTTGGCCTGTTATATAAAACACATCTCCTTCTCTGCGCGCCTTTGTAGTCCCTGCAAAAAAGTCGGAACCTCCTCTTGGTTCGGTTAAACCCTCCGCGACACCGATTTCACCTTTAATCATCGGTTTGAGGAATCTTTCTTTTTGCTCTTCGGTGCCGAAGACGCTAATAGCTTCGCCTACTATAGAAACCAAAGAATAAATACATCCCAATGATGTGCCTAATACTCCAACCTCCTCTAAAGCTATCAGCTCCGATGTCCAAGGTAATCCGGCACCTCCCCATTTAGGGCTAAATCTTAAACCTAGTAATTTTCGTTTTCCTGCTTCCCGAAGAAATTCTTTTGGGTATATTACTTTATCTTCGTCCATATCCAGCAGCAGCTGCTTCGGAACCCAAGAGACGAAATCCTGCATTTTTTTACGAAGAATTTTATCTTCATCTGTTATCATTGCATTTGTTGACATTTTAGATTCCTCTTATGTTTAAAAATGAATTATTAAATTAACTCTACTTATTGAATTAACTAAACGTTATTATTTTATTTTTTCCAATACAAGCTTGTTTTCAAATATACGCATTTAAATTATTTTCGAAGTCAGTATTTGTATTGACAGAGAATAAAAAC
>WFQV01000136.1 GCA_015486905.1 Melioribacteraceae bacterium
ATTCCTTTTACAAGCTCAATTTTTTCTTCGGCTTCCTCGTTGATAAGCTCTTCGTTAAATACCGGAAATTCGGAAGTTGAAATACTTTCGCCTTTCTTGCGTTCGTCCAACGCCTGCCACAATTCTTCCGTAATAAAAGGCATAAAAGGATGGACAAGTTTAAGCATTTCTCCAAAGAGTGAAACGGCTCTTGTCAGAACTGCCGAGCGGATTTCAGTCTCTCCCGAATAAAGGCGATTTTTAATCAGCTCCAAATACCAATCGCAGAAGTCGTTCCAAATAAATGCGTAAGCTATTTTTGTCGCACCGGTAATATCGAAGGAATCCAAAGCGCTCTCGAATTTCTTTACCGTTTTGTTAAACTTTGAAAGAATCCACTTGTCCGCCGAATCGACATAATTATTTTTAAAATTCTCGTCCACATTTATTTCTTCTGCATTCATTAGAAGAAATCGTCCGGCGTTCCAAATTTTATTTGCAAAGTTTCTGCCTATTTCACACTTGTCGGTGCTGAACAGAACGTCCTGCCCCAGCGGGGCAATGTAAGTAATTGTAAATCTCAAAGCATCCGCGCCGTATTTGTCAATTACATCGAGCGGGTCGGGGGAGTTGCCCAGGGACTTGGACATTTTTCTGCCCTTCGTGTCGCGGATAATACTTGTGAAGTAAACGTCTTTAAAGGGGACATCGTTCATAAATTCCATTCCCGCCATAATCATTCTTGCAACCCAGAAGAAAATAATATCGGGACCTGTAACAAGTAAGTCGGTAGGATAATAATAATTTTTTTCTTCTTCGGTAGTAAAAACATCTTGCGCCCAAAGCCAGCTTGAAGCCCAAGTATCCAGTACGTCCTCGTCTTGCCGCCAATTTTCAATGTCTTTAGGCGGATCAACCTCGCAGTAAATTTTCCCCGTTTTTTTGTGGTACCAAACGGGAATTCGATGCCCCCACCATAGCTGGCGGGAAATACACCAATCCCTAATATTTTTCATCCAGTGTTCATAGGTCTTAACCCAATGTTCGGGATGAAATTTAATTAATTCTTTACGCACAACTTCGAGAGCAGGTTTGGCAAGTTCGTCCATTTTCATAAACCATTGCTCGGAAAGATAAGGTTCAATCGGAACGTTGCCTCTGTCCGAATAGCCGACTTTCGTGACATAATCTTCAATCTTTTCCAACAAGCCTAATTCTTCAAATTTTTTTACAACTTTCTGACGAACCACATCACGGTCTAAATTCCGAAATTCCTCCGGTACATTTGAATTCGTTGTGGCGTCGGGATTAAAAATATTTACTATTTCAAGGTTGTGCCTCTCGCCCATTTCGTAATCGTTAATATCGTGAGCTGGGGTGACTTTAACGGCGCCGGTTCCGAATTCCGGGTCAACGTAATCGTCGGCAAAAATAGGAATTCTCCTTCCGACAATAGGTAAAGTCACAAATTTTCCAACCAAATGCTTGTACCTTTCATCCTCGGGGTGAACCGCCACACCGGTATCGCCCAGCATTGTTTCGGGACGCGTTGTTGCAACTACGAGATATCCATCCGAATTCTCAACCGGATATCTTAAATACCAGAGTTTACCGTTTACGGTTTTGTAAACAACTTCCTCATCGGAAATGGCGGATTTAGTTGCAGGGTCCCAATTTACCATCCTGTAACCGCGGTAAATCCAGCCCTTTTTGTAAAGTTTAACGAAAGCTTCAATTACTTTTCGATAATAGTGATCGTCCATTGTAAAACGGAGCCTCTCCCAGTCGCAGCTAACACCTAATTTTTTTAATTGGTTAATGATTATGTCGCCGTATTTATTTTTCCAATCTACGCAATATTCTAAAAACTTCTTCCTGCCTATTTGTGATTTCTCAATTTCCTGTTCTTTCAAATATTTAATGATTTTGGATTCCGTAGCAATTGATGCATGATCCGTGCCCGGCACCCAAAGAGCGTTAAAACCCTTCATTCTTTTGTAGCGAATGTAAACGTCCTGAATCGTATTGTTTAAAATATGTCCCATGTGAAGAATACCGGTAATGTTCGGCGGAGGAATTACAATTGTGTAAGGACGTTTGTTCTCGTCGGGCTCGGAATGGTAAAGTTTATTATCATACCAATATTTGTACCATTTGTCTTCGGTGTTTTTCGGGTTGTACGCTTTTGGAATCTCTTTCATTTCGTCTTTATTTATTTATTAAAAATATAAATTTCAAATATACTTAATTTGAACAATTTTTTAGGAAAGAATAATCAGGCAGGCAGGAGGGAAAGGGAGAATAGGTTTGAAAAACAACCGACCCCGACCTTGACGGAGTCAAGTGTCGGGGGTCGAATGTTTGTAGAAAGGAAGTAACGAATATCAAAAAACGATGCCGAAGGTATCGAAGTAAAGCAATCTATCAAAATGTTTGGCGTAGTTAAAAGTTCTAATTTCTCAACACCCCGTCTCCCGACTTATCCCGACAAGTCGGAATTAGTCGGGAGCCACCCCTCTTGAAAGAGGGGAATTTTAAAATTCGTAGGGGAAAAACATCCAACAATCCAACCAACCATCCATCAATTCATCCAACTTGTTGCGCCGAATCCCAACCTGTTGGGAGAAGTCGGACCTGTCGCGCAAAACACCTCAGAATGCGGTGGAAGCAATTTGCCGGTTCAGTAAGCTAAGGCTGATTATTTGACAGAGCGTTTCCCCTTGAATTTGCGCAGATTGCAAGCAATCTACGCTACAAAAATACAACTTGTCGCGATGAAGCCCCCCCCCGCAAATGAAGGACAAGCAAGCATAGCGAGGACGAAGCCGGACCTGTCTAGCGTCTTACCTCTGGCGTCTCACGTTTAACTATTTCTTATTTCTTGTTTCTACTTTCTTATTTCTTTATTTTTTCTACCAGCGATTTTAAACCTCTACCTATTTAACTAAGGCTCAAGAACAAATGAATGACGAATTCTGTTCTATGTCCTCTATTAATTATTTAATAATCTTAATCGTACAGATACCGTTTTATTTTTTGCGTGGGCGTCTTTTCGAACGGTTCTGCCTGCTCAACTATTTTAGCAAGTTTTGCAAAAGAAGGAACCGAAGCGTTCACCTCGGAAAGCAGTTCGTTTAAAATCTTTGAAATTATCTTCTCCCTTTTCTTTTCACCCACAGCCGAAAGTTTAAATCTTTCTTCAAACAACTCGTAATTTAGATAAACTCTTCCAACAAGTTTGCCTTCCCTTTCAACCACAAGGCATTCAAGAACGTATTCGTTCCTGCCGATTACGGATTCAATTTCTTCAGGGTAAATATTTTTCCCGTTCGAACCGATAATAACATTTTTCGAACGCCCTTTAATAAAAACATAGCCTTCGTTATCAATCATTCCCAAGTCACCCGTTCTGAACCAGCCGTCTTCGGTAAAAACTTCTTTTGTCTTCTCAGGGTCTTTGTAATAGCCGCGCATAACGTTCGGACCTTTTACGACAATTTCTCCTTCTCCGGTTTCAGGGTTAACGTCTTTAAGTTCAACAGACATATCTTTTAACGCAAAGCCGCACGATTGGAACTTCACTTTATCGGGCTCTGCGCCGGTAATAACGGGCGATGTCTCTGTCAATCCGTACCCACTTGTGTAAGGGAATTTCCCTTCCCGTAAAAACTGCTCAACATCCGCCGCAAGGGCGGCACCACCGATTATTATCGCCTTTAAATTGCCGCCGAACTTTTCGTAAAGCTTTTTTGCCGCCGAATGGTAAACGGCTTTACGTCCAAACGGAAGGTGCATTAAACTTTTTAGAACTTTGCTTTTATTAATTTCGGACAAAACTTTCAGCTTGAAAATTTTTTCAATTACCAAAGGCACCATTAAAATGTAAGTCGGTTTTACTTTCGCCATGGCAGGCAAAAGGACGGAGGCGGTCGGGGGTTTATTCAAATAATTTATTTCAGCTCCTACCATTGTGGGCAAAATAAATCCCAGTGTGCATTCAAAAGTGTGGGCAAGCGGAAGAATGGAAAGGAGGCGGTCGGACGAATCAATATCTACAATAAGAGTAGCCGCGTAAGCATCGATTACAATGTTTTTGTGCGTTAACATTACTCCTTTGGAATGCCCCGTTGTGCCGGAGGTGTAAACGATTGCCGCCAAATCATCTTCCTCGACCTTCTCCGATTCCAGACCCACGGCAACCTTTGCAGCGGTAAAAATCTTTGTGAATTCTTTCTTACCCTCCTTAATTAAATTTGAAAGGAAATCCTTTTCTCCGTCAAGCGGAACAATACTGAAATCATCTATTAAAATAATTGTTTTAAGATTACCGAACTCAACATCAGTAATTTTTTCAAAAAGGTTCGAAGAGACGAAAATAGCTTTGGACTCCGAATGCCGGATAATGTGGTGGACATCCGCAGAGGGGAATTCAGTCATAATCGGTACAACCACACCGCCGAAATAAGTGATTGCGTAATAAGCAATTCCCCATTGAGGTTTGTTTTCGCTTAATATTGCAATCCGGTCTCCTTTATTTAAACCTTGACTTTTGAGGAAAGAAGCAAGCTGTGTTACCTTATCTTTCAATTGAAAATAACTGACACCTTCCTCTCCGACATTGCGCAAAGCAATATTCGAAGGGAATTCAGCTGCAGAGCGGTTCAAAACAGCAGGCAAAGTATTTTTTTCAATTTGTCTCATTTTTACATCTTCTATTTAACGACACAAAAATAAGAAAAGTTAGAATAAACTATTCTACTTTGTTGAGAAAATTTTGCAGAAAAAAAATAACAGCTGATGACGATTCTCAAGCGTTGTTCTCTGTAAAATACCGATTAAAAAACCTGGAGTTTTTAAGCATCAAAAGGTACAGGTTTAAAATCGGTGGCAAAAAGAAATAATAAATATTTCAAGACAAAATATTTAACCCCAAAGGCCAATTAAAAATTAGAAGGAATAAATTCAACTGCTAACGCAGTTGCTTATTTTTATTTTATCCTTTTCCCCCGAATTTCATTCGGGGTTATTAGGAGTTCAACTGCTTCGCAGTTTATTTTACTTGAAATTATTCAAATATATATATCGTACAAAGAAGCGCGAAGCGCTTCAATTTCAATAAC